>JACRLO010000015.1:107679-128957 GCA_016235245.1 Nitrospirota bacterium
ATGTAGGACCGACGTTTGCGAAAGTATCCGATTTTTGGAATGCTCTTGTTCCTTGCAGACCTGAGGAGCCTGGTCTTCGTGATGTTAGGCCTGGTTTGCGCTTTGCATGTCACGTTTCATTTGGTTATAAGGGGCCTTTTCTTCGTCCTGTGACGGCAAATCCACAGCGCGTTGGGTAGAGATAGCATGGCCGAACCTACGGATTTCGTTGCGCAATACGCAAAGACACTGGGCTTTGACATCCGATCAAGGACTATAATTGTCGAGGGAACTACTGATGTCGAACTCTTTCGGCTCGCAGCTGGGTTAGAACGCGATGCCACGGGGATAAACCTATTGGGCAGCGAAATGGCCATAATTGCCGCAGGAGAAGGTGAGAAAGGGGGGACACGTGGCGTTAATCGGGAGCTTGTCACTCTGCGCAACCTCGCCCGTTCATGTCTTTTGCCTGATGGTCGTCAATGCTATCGTTTCATCGGTCTTTTTGATAACGATAGCGCTGGTATAATTGCTGTAAAAGCTGCCCGTAACTGGGATACAAGTATTCTTGAATATAAAGACGTATTTCGCCTCTGGCCTGTGATGCCTATAGCGGGCAATCTTGATCCGAGTTCTCTTCAGAGGACGTTTGAGCGTGAAAATACTAATTATAAGGGATTGGTTTGGGAGTTGGAGGATTTACTGCCGACTGCCTTCTTTGATGTTTTTCTGTCTGAATTCCCCCAAGCTGTCAGCCGGCGCATGTTGGTGGGCGGCAAGGTTCATCGGGATCTAACAAGAGACGGCAAGGCACATTTCCACCGGTTTATTAAACGAAATGCAATCCGAGACGATTTGACTGAAGTGGTAGAGGTTTTAAAGGCGCTAAGGCACTATTGTGGTTTGCGGCCGCCGATTAAGGAGTGAAACGAATTTAGCGGGAATCAATATTCAGCGGAAGGAGAAAAAAAAGGAACTTATGGGAACTAACTGTGGGGTCAGACTTGTTTATTGACATTTGCAATCACCCTCACACCTTCGCATACACAAGCCGTATCAGTGCCATGGCGAATGCAAAGGCGTATGCTAGAAAAACATATCGATTTTGAGCACAGCCTCTCCCCGATTCTTTCTGAGATGACCGATACCCATCATTATGGAAGCGGCAAAGCGGGAGATGCAACTCCTGGGGCTGTATAATAAGACATCAAAAGGAGGTATGTATGCCTGCTGCAGCTAAGCGTAAGGATGATCATATCAAAGTCAGCCAATTCATAACCGACACAAAAGGTCACAAAATGGCCGCAGTCATTGATATAGACGAACTCAAAAGGCTGGAGACAGTTATGGATCTTATACCTTCAACTGAACAGTGGCTTTATAAGAATAAAAAGGCGCTTGAGAGTGTTCAGAGAGGTCTGAAACAGGCAGCCAAGGGTAAGATAACAAAACTCGATCTCGACGGGCTTTAGGCTTTCCTTGTTCGACATCCTGCATCCGTCTCAAACGATCCTGTCCTGAGTTTCCCCGCCGGCTGGTACACGCTGAAGACAACACCTGAAGGATTGCAGCCTCTTTTGCCGTCTATCCGAAGCGTTCTCTGCCGTGGCTATCTTATCCGATTCCGTATACAAGACTTGCCCGCCCGCCTTCAAGCTGCCGGACATTCTTCAGCTCCAGCCCCCGGCGATGTTTCATTCCGACAAGGAGCGTCTTTCCTTCACCGGCGATAATGGGATAGACGATAAGGCGGAGTTCATCCACCAGCCCGGCATCGATAAGGCTGGCGACTGTCTGGCCGCCGCCGACAAGGTAGATGTCCTGGCCTGCTTTCTTCTTGAGAGCGGTTACCTGTTTGAGACTCCGAATGAAACTCGTCTGTGACCATTGAGCGGAATCCATGCTGCTCGAAAGCACATAATGCGGCGTCTGCGCCGTGAATTCGGCGTATTTCAGCTCTTCCGGCGTCGGTTTGCGGCCCATGATCCCCATGACCTTGTCCGGAGCGTTCTGAATCGTTGTCCATTACTGTTCGTAGCCGGGGTACATGGTGGCTCCGAGCAGGCATGCGTCCACCACCTGTACAATGCCGTAGTCGTCCGACCACGCCTCTACCCAATCCGCATATCCCTCGGGCCCGGTGAACTTCCAATCAAGAGAAACCTTCATTCCTGCGATCAGCCTTCTCATAGTAATCTCCTGTTCTTTACTGAGTCATTGAGCCCTCGTTAGGCCAGCTCTGCACATCTGACAGGGGCAATATACTTTAATTGTCCCTGTCTCGCTTCTTCACTGCCGGTCATCTCCCTCACTCCATCTCAAACGATCCTGTCCTGAGTTCCCCCGCCGGCCGGTACACACTGAAGAGAACGCCCGAGGGTGTTGACTGCGAACTGATCAGCTTCAGGGTCCGCGGGACGGTCCCGCTGCCGAAAAGCCGCTTGCCAATGCCGAGCGTCACCGGGAACACGAGCAGACGGTATTCGTCGATACAATCGTTCTGGATCAGGGTCTGTGCAAGGCCTGCGCTTCCGTGCACCTGCAGCTCTCCTCTGAACCGGCTCTTCAGCTCCTTCACCTCCGAAACCACATCCTTCAGATGCACAGAGTTGTTCCAGCTGAATTCGCTTTGTGTACGCGAGGCGACGAACTTGGGCAGGCTGTTCAGTTTTGAAGCGATCGGATCGTTCGGATCGGTCACCCGGGGCCAGTACGACGCAAAGATGTCGTAGGTCGTGCGGCCGAGCAGAAAGGCGTCAGCCTTCGAAAATATCTGCGCCATGATCTTTCCGTCATCCTCTTTGAAATACGGGAAGACCCAGCCCCCAAACGGGAAGTTGCCGCTCTCGTCCTCTTTGGGACCGCCCGGCGCCTGCATTACGCCGTCAAGCGAGATGAATGTGGTGATCGTGAGTTCGCCCATGGCACCCCTCCTATTTCCCGTTGTACGCAGCCTGCAGCTTTGCGATATCGAGCTTTCTCATCTTGAGCATTGCCTGCGTCACGCGGCCTGCCTTGGCCGGATCACGGTCGTTCATGAGTCTCATCAGGATTGTCGGCACGACCTGCCAGGACACGCCGAACCTGTCTTTGAGCCAGCCGCACTGGCCCTTTTCACCGCCTCTGGAAAGCCCGTTCCAGAAATGGTCCACCTCCTTCTGTGTCTCGCAGTTTACGACGAACGAGACAGCCTCGGTGATCGGCCTGAAGGGCCCGGCTGCCATGAGCGTAAAGTCCTGGCCTGCAAGTTCGACCGATACCACCTCGACCGTTCCGGACGGCGTGTCTTTGATCGTGGAGACCGACGTGATCTTCGATCGCTTCCCGAAGACCTTTACATAGAAGTTCGCGGCCTTTTTAGCGTCTTTTTCGAACCAGATAAATGGTGTGATCTTCTGCATGGTATTACCTCCCCGTTATAGTGTTATTGATCATATTTAAAGTATGAGACGGAATTTGGTAAAAGGCAAATGAAAGATGCTTAATGGGGGCGGCTTAAAAGGACGTGATCAAGGTCAGGGCTGCACCCCTCATAGCTTTGAAATGTGTATGGGCCGAGAACCACAATTAGGGTCAGGTCTGCACTCTTCACATTTTGTATGAACAAGCTGTATCAGTGGCATGCCGAATGCAAAGGCATAGAAAAACATATCGATCCTGAGCATCGACTCTCCCTTTTTTCCCCTGAGATGACTGATCCTTGTCCCTGATTTATCCTGCATTGACATGTTTTTGTCCAATTATTATTATAGGTAATATAGGTATTACGATTTTAGGAGGAAGCATGCTGACATTAAAATTGCCTGCTGATCTGGAAGAGAGGCTGAATCAGCTTGCTCAAAAGACAAAGCGGTCGAAGAGCTTTTACATGCGCGAAGCGCTCACTGAATATCTTGAAGAATACGAAGACGCTTTTCTTGCACTGGATCGCCTTAATAAAAAGAATGCAAAATTTCTGAGCACAAAAGAACTGGAAAAGAGCCTTGGCCTTTAAAGTCCACTGGCACGAAAATATACGGAACGATCTTGCGCAGCTCGACAAAGCGATGGCGCGAAAGATAATCTCCCGGATAAGCACCTATCTCGTGCATGATCCGCTGAAGCTGGGGAAGGCCCTCACAGGTCAATTTGCCGGTCTTTACCGTTATCGCTACGGTGACTATCGCGTTCTCTACGCTATGGATCTGGAGGAGGAGATTATCATGGTGGTTCACATCCGGCACAGGAAAGATGTTTATGACGGACGAAATTAGAATTTCCGGCTTTATAGGACCGATGGTGCTCGAAAATCTGCGGGCTCTCTTTAAAGAAACCCGATGACTACCTCAGGCAAAAGCCATAAGCGACAATGCCTTTGCCCTCAGAAAGCGTCTTGGCAGTAATGTTGTAGCGCGCCAGCGGGCGATTCTGCCGTCCAGGACATCGAAGACCACACCGGCCACGACCAGGCCGCAGGCAAAATACACATGTATAACGTCCATCACTATGTTGAAGCGTTTGAGAAGTCCAGGCTTAAAAGTCTTCTTGGCTATTTTGCGGCCGTTCAGCAAGGTCATCGAAAATACCCTCTGAGCTGTCATAATGCTCGAGATGGAAATCTCCGCCCCTCCAGTTATCAAGGTGCAGCTGGGTGCAAGGAGATGTGACCGTGCATATGCTACAATTGTGCGGACCATGAATAGTGAAACAGACACGCAGACAGCGCCGCAGGCTATAGAGATACGCGGGTTGAGGATCGATCCGCCGCTCCTGCTTGCGCCTATGGCAGGCCTGACCCACAGCGCCCTCAGGCGCATAATGACCGGCTTTGGCGGGGTCGGTCTGCTTTCGACCGAAATGCTCTCGGCAAAAAGACTGCCGACTGAAAGTCCCCGCGTCTCGCCGTATCTGATCAGGAGCGAGACGGAAAACCCTCTTTCCTATCAGCTCCTGACCTCCAATGACAGGGAGATCGGCCGGGCCATCGACAAACTTCACGCCTGCGGAGCAGATGCTGTTGACCTGAATATGGGCTGTCCCTCTACCGCGGTCGGAAAGTTCGGCGCAGGCGTCATGCTGATGGAGCAGCCGGATGAAGCACGCCGCATCACAGCTGAGGCAAGAAAATGCACCTCCCTGCCGCTGAGTGCGAAGATCCGGCTTGGCAGCGACGCTGACAGCACGAAACTAAAGGCCTTCTGCTGCATGCTCGAAGGCGAGGGCATCGACATGCTTACGGTACATGCCCGGTTCAGGCATGAGCCTTTTGCAAGAAACCCGCGCTGGGAATATATCGCAGAGATCAAGGAATGCATCAAAATACCGGTCATTGCCAACGGCGGAATATTTTCTATAGAGGATGCCGAAAAATGCCTGAGAGTCTCCGGCGCTGACGGCCTGATGCTCGGGCGCGGTGCGATCATAAAACCATGGCTCTTCGCCGAAATCGGACGAAGCATATACGGTAAAGATGTCCCGGCCCCTGAGGTTTCGCTGCCTGATATGTATGCTGCCTTTATCGGGGCCTTAACCACGGATTACCGCCCCATTTACCGTTTAGGCAGGCTGAAGGCATTTACCCACTACTTTGCCCGAAACTATAAGTTCGGACATACGCTGGCCTGCAAGGTCCAGACAAGCAGCAGTATGGAGGAGGCACGGGAAAGGGCCTGGACGTTCTTTGAGACCACGAGTATTGAATGAACAATACGTCAAACAGATGGTTCCACATCAAACTTGTTGCCGGAATCATTGCCATAAGTTTTTCGCCTCTTGCAGTGAAGCTCGTAAGCTTCAGCACCACCGTAAGCGCTTTTTACCGGTCGTTCTACGCTGCATTATTTTTTCTGATCTTGTCACTGTGCCGCTCTAAGGAGGAATTTGGCCAAAAGCATTTCAGATGGCTTCTGCCCTCTGTCCTAGGCGGAATATTTCTCGGTATAGACCTTGCGGTTTGGCATAAGACCATACTCTTTCTTGGAGCAGGGCCTGCAACATTTCTCGGAAATTCCCAGATCATCTTTATTACGTTGTTTGCTGCCATTGTATTTAAGGAAAAGATACCCGTGATCTATTATCTGACGGTTGTCCTGGTGATGGCCGGACTCTATCTTCTGACACCGTTCGAAACGTCATCAGCAAGCCGGACAACAGGATATATGCTCGGACTGATCGTCGGCTTCACCTATGCCGGCATGCTGATATGCCTGCGATATGCCAAGGCTCGGTCAGCAGGGAAATATCCTGAACTGCTTTCCCTCAGCGCGGTATTTGGAGCGTCAGCGCTGGTGATTGCCCTGTATGCCGTGATTGGGGAGCAGGCGACCCTTCTGGTATGGGATGGCAGAAGCCACGGGATCATGATGGTCACAGCCTTCATGTGCCAGACGCTTGGCTGGTATTTAATCAATAACAGCATTACCCGGATACCGGCGCATGAGGGAAGCCTTCTTCTGATGCTGCAGCCGCTTCTTGCTACCGTATGGGGGTGCGTATTTTTCCTCGAACCGCTTGGCACAATACAGGTGTTGGGTATTATTCTGACGCTCGTTGGGATAATTGTCTATCAACTGAGGGGAGCATCAGGGGCAAGATTCGGATTTGAGGAGTAGGCCCTGCTTTGCTGCAGATGCACCTGCTCAAACCTTCCCAACAGGTGCAAGGTATATTGCAAACTCCTCGTCCCCGTCAATCCCCAGAAGATCGTCCATCGCCTCCTGATGATACGCAGCAATTGCACAGGTGCCTGCGCTGATTGCCTCACATGCGGTATAGAGGTTCTGGCAGACATGGCCGGCGTCAAGCGCTATGACCTTGTGCGCGGCAATGTCGTACCGCCACTCCATGCGGTATGGTACCGCGGTCCAGATAAAGGTGACCGCTGACTTTCCAGTGAAGTCCTGGCCAAGGGCCGCCTCAGAGAGGAGGGAAGGGAGATCTGCATGCTGTGCTATGAGCAGGAGCTGATGCTCTATTGCCAGGTAGCGGTAAATCCCCTCTTGCAGTCCTTCGACATGGAAGATGCAGAGGTATGTCTCAAAGGCATGGCGGCAGCCTGCGGAGGGGACAACTCTGAAGGCAGTGCCTGGTGCAGCATGCTTGCGGATTCCCTGGGTGGCCCAGAGCAAAAACGAAAGCTCTTTCAGTGTAAGCGGATCTGCCTTGAAAACACGCCGGCTCCTTCTGTTTGCAATTGCAGTAAAGACATTCATGTCTGAAATGTCATGCAGTTGTTCGGGTGGAATAAGGTCAATGACCTGAGCAGCCGCAGGGGCCGGTTTTTCGACAGGAGGCGGGGCGATGCCTCTGTTCTGGTCGGTACCCCTGAAATCGACCATCTGTCGCACACTATCTTTGAGAAAGAATCGGAACTTTGTCTTCGATGCCTGGTCCATAGGAGGCTCCTTTCCGAGGCTCAAGATGCCGGTTTAGTTAAGCCGCTTATACCGGCGTTATCGCTTCATGTGACTGGAATGCCGGGTTATTTACCTTTGTCGAGACCTGATACATCTCCATCAGTTCAGCAGGATAGGGTGCAAGCAGGGTAAGCAGCTTTTCAGGTTCCTGCATTTCAGGATCGAGCCAGAGGTCTTCCCGGTCCTTCGGTATGATCACCGGCATTCGGTCATGGATCGGTTCGATCAATGCATTTGCGGTCGTCGTGATGATCGTGCAGGTGCAGACGGTCTTGCCTTCAGGAGATGTCCAGTGGCTGTACAAACCTCCAAACCCAAAGGGCCTGCCTGTCCTGAGCCGGATATAGAACGGTAATTTCTTCTTCTCTGTCTTCTCCCATTCATAGAATCCGTCTGCAATGACGAGGCACCGGTGCTTTTTGAATGCAGACCTGAACATCGGCTTATCTGCGACGGTTTCTGCGCGGGCGTTAATTGTCTTATGGCCTGCGGAGGGGTCCTTTGCCCAGGAAGGGATGAATCCCCAGGTGCAGGCAATGAGCCGCTTTTCCCCTTCATTGTTGATGATAAGAATGTCCTGCGCCGGTGCGATATTATAGCTCGGACCGATCTCATCCAGGGCCTTATTTACCCTGAACTCTGTCCGGATCTTCTCTATCGGACTGCTTCTGACAAAACGGCCGCACATGCTGAAAGTATATCACAGGCCGATTCTGCTCAGTAAAATTGGGCTGCCATGGGGGATACTGCACACGTCTTCTTTAGCTCATGCACTGACCCAATCAGCTTTAGTGTCGTACCTTTTGGCTTCTCCTTATGTAAGCAATGATTCACAGAGAAAATCCTCTTGAAAATATCGGTGCAGTTGATTATGATCTGTTTTAGCAGTCTCAGGGGGACTTTCATGGAGGGACTTAATGAGAAGAAGACCGGCTCTTACCTGCTTCAATAAGGCTGATAATCATACCGTTATGCCCTGGACTTTTGCGATCGTTTGCCCAGCCGTCTGTGCGTTCTGTCTGTTTCTCATACCCCTTTCCATAACCCCGGTGTATGCAGAAGGGACAAAAATATTTACGGACGCTGACCTTGAGAAGTATCAGGCACCGCCGATGGTCGATCATGAGACACAGACCAGGAGTGAAAAGGACCTGAATTCGTTTCTGAAGAAGAAGTCTGCCGAGCTCTTACGGGAAGAGAAAGAGATGAAGAGGCGGCAGGACGATGAGGCAAAGAGACTGGCAGCTCAGAAGAAGGCGACTGTTACTCAGGTGCCGGTTACCGTGCAGCGCACTACAGCACGAAGGACCTGAAGGGCCGGAAGGAGACCGTGAGTCTCCGTCTCTGCATTTCTGCTCCGTAAAAAACATACGCATAAGAGTATTGCATTATAGGCGGCAATGCGTATGCCCTCCGATCTCAATGGCCAGCACGCAGACAAAGCAGAAGATGCCGCTGCATTGACATCTCGTACTATTCATGATAGATATAATTCATAAAAGCGTGCTGCCGGAGGTTTCTGTGTTTAACAATGTAAAGATAGGGGTAAGGCTGGCATTGGGGTTTGGAACGGTTATGCTGCTTATGCTGAGCATCATTATCGCAAGTATATACGGTTTCAGGAATACCGGAAGATATATGCATGAAGTGGTAAACGACCGTTTCCCGAAGGTCGAGAAGGCCGCGGATACCCTGGACAAGATCAATATTGTTGCGCGGTCATCCTTCGGCGTTCTCCTGACCGACTCAAAGACGGAAATAGACAAAGACCTTGAGCGAATTACCAAAGCGATGCAGGCAATAGATAAGAACGTGGATGCCCTGGGCAAGAGTGCCGGGACTGAGGAGGGCAGAGATATATACAATGCTTTTATAAGGGCAAAGCAGGAGTATGATCCTGCAATGAATACGTTTGTGGCCCTTATGATGTCAGGCCGGATAGATGAAGCGAAACGGCTCAGGCTCGTGGACATACGAAAAATGCAGCGTGAGCGGTACATGCCGGCAATTGAAAATATTATCAAGTACGAAGAAAAAATGACAAAGCAGGCTGGCTCTGATGCTGAAGCGGCCAAGTCAAGGGCCCTCACGCTCGTGATTGCTTTTGCGCTGAGTGCAATGCTTCTGTCCTTCATCCTCGGCGTCTTGATCACCCGGAGCATTTCCGGTCCGCTTAAGGTGGCTAAAGATGCGGCTGAACGGGTTGCTGCCGGAGATTTAACCGTAAACGTAACCGTTGACCGCAAGGATGAAATCGGCGAGCTGAATAAGACAATAGGGGCTATGATTGTTAATCTGCAGAATATTGTTTCACGAATAAAAGAGGCCGCAAACAGCATTATGGCCGGGAGTGAGGAACTCAGCTCCAATTCATCACAGATAACCAGAGGTATGAGCGAACAGACTGAAAGGGCTTCACAGATAGCGACCGCTTCAGCGGAAATGTCTCAGACCGTACTCGATATAGCGAAGAATGCATCCAGTATCGCCGCGTCATCATCAACAGCCCAAACGCAGTCGGACGATGGAGAACTGATTGTCAGGAAGACCGCCGAAGAAGTTCAGGACATTGCACAAACGGTTTCGATTGCATCGCAGCTGATCAAGTCTCTTGGTGCGCGATCGACCCAGATCGGAGAAATCGTGAATGTCATAAAAGATATTGCTGATCAGACCAATCTGCTGGCGCTGAATGCGGCGATCGAAGCGGCAAGGGCCGGAGAGCAGGGGAGGGGATTTGCAGTCGTTGCCGATGAAGTCCGAAAACTGGCAGAAAAGACATCAAAGGCAACAACAGAAATCGGCGGTATGATTACCACCATACAGAACGAAACTGAGAAGGCTGTCGAAGCCATGGCCCAGAGTCATCGGAAAGTGGCAATAGGGGTTGATCTGTCCAAGCAGGCAGGCGGCTCTCTCAAAAAAATAACCGAAAGTATCCATGAATTGCAGCTTATGGTACATCAGATCGCAACGGCAACAGAGGAGATGGCTGCGGTATCGGAAACCATATCTTCTGATATTGAGGGGGTAGCGTCGGTATCAAAGGATACCCTTGCCAGTGCTGAACAGATAGTGGATTCGTCCACCAATCTTTCACGTCTTGCCTCAGGGCTGAAAGAGATCGTGAAACGTTTTAAACTATAGCATACAGTGAGACTTGCCCCTTCTAGCGTCTTGCCTTATTGGCATACATATTGTCGTCCGCTTCCTTCAAAACAGACATGATCTCTTTGCCCGGAAGAAAATTGGCGCAGCCGGCACTGACGGCAAGAGAGTAGTCAGGGCTCGAATAGGAGAGGTTCCAGCTGCCGATCCTGCTCCTGATCCTGTCGATGATCTCCTGACACATCTGGCTGTCATGTTCCGGAATTACGACGAGGAACTCGTCGCCGCCGAACCGGACAATAATGTCAGAGGCCCTGACCGCGTCGGTCATAATTGCTGCACAATCCCGTAAGAGTTTGTCTCCAAAGACGTGGCCGTAGTTGTCATTGACCCATTTGAAATTGTCTATGTCGAGCATTACGACCGAAAAGGTGTTGCCATAACGTTTTGTCCGTGCCACTTCATTCATGATGATCTCATTAAAGTAGTTTCTGTTATGCAGCCCGGTCAGGGGGTCTCTGGTGGCAAGGCTTTTTAATTTGTCCTGCGTATGTCTGAAGCTGTGGACGAGGGTCAGCAGGTGTTCATATATTTCCGTAACCGGATCGCCAAAGACCGACTCCTGATATACTTCGCACTGCGTGCAGCTCTTGTACTTCAGCGCAAACTCTCCCTTGATCTTTCCGCTGCACATAGTGCCGGCGATCAGCCAGCATCTTCCGTCGATCTTCTCAAAGGCGGGACAATCCGTATTTTTGCAGTTCTTCTTTTCCCAGCATTTGATAAATACATTTTTTGTCGTGAGGCGCAGCCACTCGTCCCAGGAGTCATCGGTCTCCCTGAGGGACAGTTCGATGAATAATTTTACGTCATCGGAGAGCTGCCTGAGCACCCTTTTTAAGGCTTCTGCATTATCCATATATATCCCTCCTGACGTTTAATTCAATTATAGTTGAATTGGCTATTCGGTCAATTTGAACTTCAACGCATCAGATGACATAACAACTCCGGCTTTAACTGCTTCCGCTGCGGGAGGCCTGAAATGGCGGGTTAACGGTCTTCAGATCTCAAATGCTGCGTCTGTGCCAACGGGCCCGTGTGTGCTGTAGCACTCCACCCTGTTTCTGCCGTTGTTTTTGGCTGCATAAAGGGCCTCGTCAGACCTTCTGACGAATTCATCCGTGCTCAGACCACTGTCATAGGCTGACACGCCGATGCTTATGGTAATGGTGCCGACAGTGTCGTGCTCCGTGTTTTCGATCGCAGCCCTGATCTTTTCGGCGAGTGCCAAAGCGCTTTCAACAGTTGTCTCGGTAGCCAATACCGCAAATTCCTCTCCGCCGATACGTCCCAGTACATCTGATTTCCTTATATGATCAATGACTACGGCTGCGGTTTTCTTCAGCACCTTGTCCCCGGCAGCATGGCCGAAGGTATCGTTTACGGCCTTGAAATGGTCGATATCAAACATGATCAGCGAGAGCGATCTGGCATACCTCTCGGCCCTCGCTTTCTCCTGCTCAAGGATTTCGTAAAATTTTCTTCTGTTTAAAATGCCGGTAAGCGCGTCCTTTTCAGCGAACTCCCTCAGTTTCTGCTCTGCCTGTTTTCTCTCCGTAATGTCCCCGATAATCCCGACTGCATGCCACTGATCTTTGATCCTGATGCCTGATATGGAGAGATCCACCGGGAACTCAGTGCCGTCTTTCTTCTGGGCGGTCATCTCAAGTGTTTTGCCTACAACGGCACCTGCCCCTGTTGTTGCAAACACTGCAAACCCCTTCCGGAAATCCTCGTAATGCCGCCTCGGGACGATAATTTTATGCAGGTCCTTGCCCATCGCCTCTTCCGCCAAATATCCAAACAGCCTTTCAGCCGCAGGGTTCCAGAAGGACACCGCGCCGTCGGCATCGATCATCACTATGGCGCTGCCTGCCATCTCCGTAATGGTGCGCATGCGTTCCTCGCTCTCCCGAAGGGCATTCTCGGCCACAATCCGCTCGGTAATTACCTTTGCGGTTGCGATAAAATGGGTGATAACATTCTGTTCGTTGCGCATCGGCGTGATGGTGCATTCATCGTAGTACAGTTCCCCGTTTTTCTTCCGATTGATAAAAACATCCCGGTATATCTTCCCGGCAAGGATTGTCTCCCACAACTGCCGGTAAAAATCATCGCTATGAAGTCCGGACTTGAGTATGCGGGGGGTCTTGCCTACGGCCTCTTCCCTTGTATAGCCCGTGAGGTTCTCGAACGCGGGGTTAACATATTCGATCACTCCGCTGCTATTCGTTATCACGATCATATCCGCAGCCTTTTCTACGGCAGTGGAGAGTTTCCTCATCTGCGTTTCTGCAGCTTTTCGCGCAGTGATATTCCTCGATACATGAATGACCCGGACGACCTGGCCGCTGTCATTTCGTATGGGACTGGTGGAGACCTCCGCATGGATCTTTCTGCCGTCTGCGCAGAAGTGTACGTGTTCGTAGGTGGCGTATCTGCCGAGGTTGACCGTATCGTAGAGCGGACAGGGATGGCCGGGCGCAGCGCACGGGGCGGCAGAGCGATGTGTCACCTCATGGCAGGTTTTCCCTATAACTTCATTCCTTGTCAGGCCCATCTCAGAGAGAAAGGCCGCATTGACGTCGACTATCCTGAAATCGTGCGTGTCGATTACTGAAATGGCATCATGCATGCCGTTGAGGACGGTTTCTGTGAATTCCCTGTCACGCCGTGACATCTCCTCGGCCTTCTCGGCCCGCGAAATCAAAACCCCGGCGTAGAAACCGAAACCGATAAAGGAAAGAAAGACAAAGAGCCGCATCCAGAGCTCTCCGGCTTGAAGGGAAACAATTTGATGCAGAAACGAGCTTTCGAGCAGGTAAGAGTCAACAGCCGAGTCGAGCAGCCAAAAAAGAACGCCTAAGAGTGCGCTGATCAGCAGCATTTTTCCAATAATCCGGTAATGGTTCATCCGTTATAAGCACCTATCCTGCAGATCTTGTCGTATGACAGAGTATGCTCCGCCCTGTCGCAACTCTCCAACTCTTACGGAAACCGATTAATAATCTATACACAGTATAGCAGGCAAAGGTGCTTACTCCTAGTGCCTCACTGATAAAGAGCCGGGGTAACCGAATATTCATCTGTCTGTAACAATATTGTAACAATCGTGAGATACTATTAGTTAAGAACACTCAAGGAGGACATATGAAACTGATTAAACTAGTATTGGCATTAGCATTGGTCTTCTCTGCCGCGCATGTTCAGGCCGCAGAAACACTCAACGGTGCAGGCGCAACATTCCCATACCCTGTATACTCGGCATGGGCCTTCGAATATAACAAGATCGCCGGCGTGCAGCTGAATTATCAGTCGATCGGCTCCGGCGGTGGAGTGAGGCAGGTTTCTGAGCGGACGGTCCATTTCGGCGCATCGGATGATCCGCTCAAACCCGAACAGCTCCAGAAGGACAAGCTGCTTCAGTTCCCTGCAGTGATTGGCGGAGTTGTGCCTGTCGGCAATCTTGAGGGCATTAATCCGGGCCAGCTCAAGCTTGATTCCGACACACTCTGCAGGATCTTCCTCGGCGAGATCAAAACGTGGGATGCTGCAGCAGTGCAGAAGTTGAATCCCGGGCTGAAACTCCCGCAGGGTGAGATCACAGTGGTCTATCGCTCTGACGGCTCCGGCACCACTGCCATATTTACCCATTATATGGCAGAGGCCTGTCCGGCCTGGAAGACCAAGGTCGGAGAAGGAAAGGCCGTGAAATTCCCGATTGGAATAGGAGGCAAGGGGAATGAAGGAGTTGCCAATTATGTGAAGAGGACAAAAAATGCGATCGGTTATGTCGAATTTGCCTATGCAAAGCAGAATAAGCTCGACTACACGCAGCTTAAGAATAAGGCAGGCAACTTTGTGGAGCCCGGCTTTGCAAGCTTTGAGGATGCTGCTGAAACAGGAGACTTTGACGCAAAGAAGGACTTTCACCTCTGGCTCACAAATGCTCCGGGCAAGAATTCCTGGCCGATAGCAGGTGCGACCTTCATTCTCCTTGCCAGGGAAAAGATCGATTCCAATAAGAATGTTGTGAAATTCTTTGACTGGGCATTTAAAAACGGGGACAATAAGGCGAAGGAACTGGTGTACGTTCCCTTACCGAAATCTCTGAAAGAGAAGGTCAGGACGTACTGGAAGGCAAACGGCATTCAATAAAGATACAACCCCTCCTCAACCTCCCCTTACATTAAGGGGAGGCAGGGGAATTAACGGGAGAAATTGAAAGATAATTTAATATGGCAGCGATATCAAAAAAGAACCCGATTGATCTGATCTTTTCGTTCATCACCGCGCTTGCGTCCTTCTCGGTGATCGTCTTCATAGTGGGCATCCTGTATGTGCTCGTCTCCGAATCTTCCCTGGCCATAGGCAGGTTCGGCATCATCAAATTCCTGACCTCAACACACTGGAACCCGGTCACCGAGTCCTTCGGTGCACTTACGAACATCTACGGCACTATCCTCACGACGTTCATCTCTCTTCTTATCGCCATACCGGTTGCGATCGGTATGGCAGTATTCGTTACCGAAATATCCCCGAACTTCCTGAAGACCCCTATCGGCATTGCCATCGAACTGCTGGCTGCCATACCGAGCATTATCTACGGCATGTGGGGCCTCTTCACCCTGTCACCGATCATGGCCAACTATGTCGAGCCCTTTTTGAAGAAAGCGACGGCCGGCATTCCGCTTGTGAACATCCTGTTCCATGGCACTCCCATGGGCATCGATATCCTGACCGCAAGCATTATCCTGAGCATTATGATTATTCCCTTCACTGCCAGCATATCGAGGGACTCGTTCAACCTTACCCCTGCGGTGGTGAAGGAATCGGCGTACGCGCTCGGCGCAACAAAGTGGGAAGTGGTGAAGAACGTGGTTATCCCCTATTCGAAACTCGGCGTATTTGGCGGCATTGTCCTGTCTCTGGGAAGGGCGCTCGGCGAGACTATGGCAGTCGCCTTTGTGCTCGGCAACAACCACAGGATCACGACATCGCTCCTTGACGCTGCAGCCACCATAACGGTCACGCTCGCCAATGAATTTGCAGAGGCTGACAATGATGTGTACCTGTCTGCGCTCTTTTATCTTGCGCTGGTACTTTTTGTGATGAGCTTCATCACCCTTGCGATAGCAAAGTTCTTTCTGCTTAAGGCAGAGAGGAAGTATTCGCGATGACCAGCCAGCAGAAAAGAAAGATCGAAGGCAGCATTGCGCTTACGCTCAGCACCCTTGCTGCTGTTCTGGGGCTTTTCTGGCTGGTCTTTATCCTTGGTGATGTCCTGGTGCATGGCCTCAAGGCCCTGAATTTCAGCCTCTTCATCAACGATCCTTCACCGCCGGGCACGGACGGTGGAGGCCTGAAAAACGCCTTTGTCGGACAGCTTATCATAACGATCTTTGCGACCCTGATAGGGGTGCCAATCGGCGTATTGGGAGGGACCTTTTTGGCAGAGTATGCACGGGGAAGTAAGATCGCACGGATCATCAGCATACTCTCAGACATCATGGTGAGCGTGCCCTCGATCGTCATCGGTACGTTCATCTATGCAGTGCTGGTCAGACCGATCGGTCACTTCAGCGGATGGGCAGGGGCCATAGCGCTCTCGATCATTATGATACCGGTGGTATTGAGGACGACCGAGGACATGCTCTCGTTAGTCCCCTGGACCCTGCGCGAAGCTGCCTTTGCGCTCGGCGCGCCATATTACAAGGTGATCACCCAGGTAGTGTACCGGGGAGCTGCCACCGGCATCCTGACCGGCATTCTCCTTTCGATCGCACGGGTGGCTGGAGAGACAGCGCCGCTCCTCTTCACCTCATTTAATAACTCCTTCTTCTCGCTGAACATGAAGCAGCCAATCTCGTCGCTGACCGTCACGATATTTCAGTACGCCATGGGGCCGTATGACACCTGGCATGAACAGGCATGGGCAGCAGCTTTTGTGATCACCATATTCATCCTGATCCTGACCATTACCGGAAGGCTCATCATCAAATGGAGGTACCGATAGTGCCTGAGCAGATAGAGTTGAGAGTAAAAGGACTGAATTTTTATTATTCCGGCGGGATTCACGCCCTGAAACAGATCAATCTTCCGGTCCACAGCAATCAGGTAACAGCCCTGATCGGGCCGTCCGGCTGCGGAAAGACGACTCTCCTGAGGTGTTTTAACCGGATGCATGATCTCTATCCGGGTAACCGGTATGAGGGCGAGATCTATTTTGTAAAGGACGACATTCTCAGCCCTGATACGGACCTGATCAGCCTCAGAAGCAGGATCGGGATGGTATTTCAGAAGCCGACTCCGTTTCCAATGAGCATATTCGACAACATCGCATACGGCCTGAAGCTGAAGGGTATCAAAAAGAGGGCTGAGCTTTCGGAGCGCGTAGAAAAGGCCCTCAGGCATGCTGCGCTCTGGGATGAGGCTAAAGACAAGCTCAACGCCAGCGCCTACGATCTTTCCGGGGGCCAGCAGCAGAGACTGGTTATTGCGAGAGCGCTGGCCGTCAATCCTGAGGTGCTTCTCTTTGATGAGCCGACCTCTGCGCTTGATCCTATTTCTACTGCCAAGATAGAGGAGCTCTTCGAAACACTTAAAAAGGATGTTACAATTATCATCGTTACGCATAATATGCAGCAGGCGGCCCGTATCTCGGACCGGACAGGATTCATGATGCTGGGAGAACTGATCGAGTTCGACAGGACGGACAAGATCTTTACTGCTCCGTCTGAGAAACTGACTGAAGACTATGTTACCGGGAGGTTTGGATAATGACTGTTTTTGACGAGGAACTGCAGCATCTGAAGGAGAAACTGCTCAGGATGGGGTCACTGGTGGAGGACGCGATCAAGAACTCCGTTCATGCCCTGGTTGAGCGTGACAATACGCTTGCACATACGGTGATAGACAACGATCGTATGGTCAATACCCTTGATGTGGAGATCGATGAAGAGTCGATCCGCCTCATAGCCCTCAGACAGCCAAAGGCAACCGATCTCCGTTTTATCACCATGGCCATGAAGATAACCACGGACCTGGAACGCATGGGAGACTTTGCCGTTAATATCGCGGAAAGGGCCCTCGAACTGAACGAAGAGCCCGTACTGAAGCCCTACATTGATATACCGAAGATGCGGGCCATAGCCCAGGGCATGATACGTGATGCGCTCGACGCCTTTGTGCGCAAGGACAAGAACCTTGCCATGAACGTGATCATGAGAGACGACCAGGTGGATGACCTCAAACGCGATGTACTGCAGGAGTTGGCCTTTTTTATGACCCGGGACCCTTCAACCATTTCACGCGCCATGAAGGTCAGTTTTGTCGCCCAATATCTCGAGCGTGTTGCAGATCATGCCACCAATATTGCCGAGATGGTTATCTACCTTGTGGAAGGAAAAATAATCCGTCACATGGCCCCGCCGACCGAACCATGACACTGCTTGCATGAAGCGTTGACGATCAGCTGTTCATCAGCGCTTTTGTCTTTTCAATAACCTCGGCTACCTTCACCTTGACTGCTTCTTTGGTCTTCCGGTCCTTGATCTCGACAAGGCCTTCCTTCAGATTTTTCTCTCCGATAATCACCTGCGTCGGGATGCCGATGAGATCTGCATCCTTGAACTTCACGCCTGCCCGTTCATCGCGGTCGTCCATGAGCACATCAATCCGCAGCTTCTTCAGCCCGCGGTACAGTTCTTCAGCGGTTTCGACGGTCCCGGGATCCTTCATGTTCAGCGGAATGAGCTCGACATCGAAGGGCGCGATGCTCCTTGGCCAGATGATGCCGTCCTTGTCGTTGTTCTGTTCGATGGCCGCTGCGGCAATGCGGGCCGGACCGATACCATAGCTGCCCATGACCAGCGGTTTTTCATTGCCATGCTCATCAAGGAAGACTGCTTTGAGGGATTCGGAGTATTTTGTGCCTAACTTGAAAATATTGCCGATCTCGATGACGCGCTCAACACCAAGTTCAGTATTGCATTTGGTGCATGCCTCTCCCTCTTTTGCGATATGAATGTCGTGCCACTCGGCAGTAAAGTCCCTGCCTGCCTGAATGCCCCTGATATGATAATGCTGTTTATTTGCCCCGCTGACATAGGTGCCTTCCTGCAGACAGGTATCGCCAACGATCCGTATGCCCTGATGTCCCATCGGACCGATAAAGCCGGCCTCTACACCGAGGACCTCTTTTACCTCGGCCTTCTGCGCAGGTCTGTGCTGACCGACGACCTTTGCGAGTTTCTTCTCATGCACCTCCTGATCTCCGCGCACCAGCGCAAGCACCGGACCGCTGTCGGAAATCACGAGTACGCTCTTGATGAAATATTCCGGGGAAACTTTCAGAAAATTTGAAACCTCAAGGATCGTTCTCTTTTCGGGTGTATGGACCTCTTCAGTCTGCCAGTTTTTATTTTCGATCTTTTTCGGGATCGAGAGGGCGAGTTCCACGTTTGCCGAGTACCCGCAGCCCGGACAGATGGCAACATTGTCTTCACCTGCTGCGCTGGGCGCCATGAACTCGTGTGAGTAGCCGCCTCCCATCATGCCGGGGTCTGATTCGACCTGCATAAATTTCAGGCCGCAGCGGTTAAAGATCCTGTGGTATGCCTCTGCATGAAGAAGATAGTTTTTGTCGAGGCATTCCTCGTCTGCGTCAAAGCTGTAGCTGTCTTTCATAATAAATTCACGCGTGCGGAGTATGCCGCTTTTGGGCCGAGCTTCATCTCTGAGCTTGGTCTGAATCTGGTACCAGACCTGGGGAAGGTCACGGTACGAACGGATCTCACGCGATGCGAGCCATGTCATGATCTCCTCATGGGTCATACCGAGGCAGAAATCGCGTTCATTGCGGTCCTTGAGCCGGAACATTTCGCCGCCAATCACGTCCCAGCGGCCTGTCTGCTGCCATATCTCGGCAGGGTGGAGGATCGGCATGGATATCTCCTGCGCTTCGATCGACTCCATCTCCTCTTTTAAAATTGCGTTAATTTTACCCAGAACCCTCCAGCCAAGCGGAAGAAAAATATATAGCCCTGCGGCAAGCTGGCGCACATAGCCCGCACGCAGCATAAGAATATGGCTTACGGCTTCTGCATCGGCAGGGGCCTCCCTCAGTGTCGGTATGAACATCTTCGAAAATCGCATTAGATCCTCCGGAAAAAAGTATCGATTAGACTAAAGCCATTGTCAGTGCCGAGTCAAGGCCTGCTATTTGATCTTTATACCGTCAAAGGGGCAGTATTTCCACCTGAGATCAAGTTTTTTTCCGCAGAGTTCGCAGGTTTTCTCGCTCACGGCACCGGCATTCATATCTATTGCCTTGCCGTCAGAAAGAATATCTTTTACATAGGAGAGGACCACAAAGATCCTGTCATTATTATCGCGGGGATCTATCGGCCTGAGAAAAAAACCGAGCCTGTCGAGATGAAAACTGTGTGAATACCCTTCTATGACCTCATTGTCCATGAAGGTTACAGAGATTCTGCGCTCCGACGCCGACTTCTCTGATGCAGCCTTCTCGGGAGGGCGGTTGTGCGGCGCCTTGCTGCCTTCGAGCGTTTTTACAAAAAATACTGCCTTGAGGTCATCGATAGGCACTTCGATCATCGGGTCGGATGTATTGTCCACAGTCATATGAAACGAGTTTCTGAAGGGAAGAAAGTCCCCGGTCATACCCTTGATCAAGGAGCCGTCCTTCTTCTTTGCAACGATCTTTGTCAGCATGGTTCCCTCCGCATTTCGTTATAGTCCTTGTATGTAAAGATTAGTATATGCAGGCTTTCAATTCAAGCAGAAACTGCCCTGATGAATCTTTAAAAAAACAGGGCGACATGGTAGAGTATAGCTGATTTTCTGATAAGGAGTTACGAAACGTGCAAAGAATCCCATTGACACCAGACGGATACCGGAAGCTGCAGGCCGAGCTTGAGCGCCTGATGAAAGTAGAGAGGCCGCAGAATATACAGGCCATAGCAGAGGCGCGCGCGCATGGCGATCTCTCTGAAAATGCCGAATATCATGCGGCAAAAGAGCAGCAGTCGTTCATTGCAGGAAGGATACAGGAGCTGCAGGGCAAGATTGCCATGGCCCAGGTGATTGACCCTGCGACCATAAAGCAGTCGAAGGTCGCGTTTGGGGCAAAGGTAAAGGTCCTTGATGTCGATGCCGACGTGGAATATATATTTATTCTTGTCGGTCCGGAAGAGGCTGATGTGAAGCTGGGCAAAATATCCCTCAGTTCTCCGGTAGGCAAGGCGCTTATCGGCAAGGATGTGGGCGACACGGTAACGATCAAAGTCCCGGCCAGAACAATAGAGTATGAGATTTTAGAGATTACCTTTGAGTAGATATTTTAAGGCAGAGATTCAGGAAAACCGGCCGGTTCATCCCGTCCATAACCTTTTAACCCTAAACGTCCCCCGCAGTATGCCTGAACCCAGGCCTGGCCAGTTTTTCATGATCGAAGTGAATAAGGGAACCGATCCTCTGCTGAAGCGGGCCTTCAGCCTTTTCAGAAATACCGGGCAGGGGGTGCAGATACTGTACCGGATCAGGGGGAAGGGCACTGAGATCCTGAAGGATTTGAAAGAAGGGTCCGTGCTTGATGTGCTTGGTCCCCTGGGTACATGCTATCCGGTTCCTTCCGGAGACGTTATCCCGCTTGTTGTTGCCGGCGGCATTGGCATTGCCTCTGTTTTTTCGTTTGTTGAACAGTATGCCGGCCGG
>JACRLO010000016.1 GCA_016235245.1 Nitrospirota bacterium
ATTCGCAAGGATAAATGGTCGGTGTGGTATGGTATAATGTCTTTGGAGTTCTCATGTTTGGCCCTTTCCTTGGCAGGATAGAGCTGATTGTTCATGAGAACTCTTTTTAGTCAAAAAGTGACTTTTGCTTTATTGCGTTTCAATCGCTCCTTGCTAGTGCATTCACTGGAAAACTCACCGAGGCGTGGCGGGATCAACACAAAGCTGAATTGAGCGAAGCGGCTAAGAAGCGTGATGAATGGTTGAAAGAACGTGGGCATAAGGTAACCATTGTCCAAGCCGCTGTTTCGCAACTCCCTGCTTATGAAGAGACAATTTCGCCTCGTCATGCTTTGCTTCAAGAACTCAGCCCATTTCAAAGTAAGGTGTATCAAATCGCTAATACTCAAACGGGTTACTTTACCGCGCAATCGCTATCCGCAGCTGAAGGTTTCGAGCTTGAACAGACACGGCGTTGCCTGGCTTTACTAGAAGCAACTGGGTTGATTCACCGCGTCAGTCTTGTCCGTTCCCAATCCAGCGAAACCAATCCCAAGAATTCTGCGGAGACCCTGGTCAGTTTAGAGTTCGCGCCAATCTATCGCGCACTCAAATCAGAAGATGATAGCCGTGCGGATGACATTGCCGCCCTTCAAGCCGCCTATCCAGAACTTGGATCTTTGCTCAAGTTGGATGAAACACCCTTGTCCTAGGTTGTTTTCAAACTATGCAACTTCGCTACTTTCGACTTTGCCACCGTCGCCCGTTAGAGGATGTCCAAATCATCTTTCAACGCGAGCGTCTGCTTCAAGAACAGCAACTTGCTATTCACTTTGTCGTTGGCGTGAATGGCACAGGCAAGACGCGCTTGCTTCAAGCATTGGCAGAGACATTCATTGCACTGGAAACGGATCCCAAAAATCTCAGCATTCCAGTCACGCTTGCTTACGACCGCCAGATCGAACAGAAAAATCAAACCATCTATTTTGATTATTCACCAGACCTGCAACCAGCGCGAGCGTTTGCGCTTTTTGAAACGCCACTCCCCCCTGATACGGATTGGAGCAAACTAGCCCAAGGTTTGCGCAACCCAGACACCGCCACAAAACTCAATACCAAGCCGCGCCTCGGCGACGATGTTCCAGATGATCTCACACCATTTTTACCACGTCCGCTGTTGGTCTATACCTCGGGTGATTCAAGCAGCTGGGATTTGCTATTCAACTCACAAGATTGGGGCGATTCGCCAACCGAGATTTCGTTAGAGAACGAAACCCCACCCGATTGGGACATCGCTCAACAACGCGATGCTCTTCGTACAAGTGGACTCTTGAAAGATGCTGAACTTCTCCGCACGTATGTGGAACCCGAAACTGAAACCCGTTCACCTCATGCAAGCGTCTTCCTAGCTCCTGAACAACTCAAACTTGCTGTTTGCGCTGTAACGCTTGAGCACGCTTGGCGCGAATGGCAATCTTCAACTAGCTATCCGCCTGACAAAAACTTGCAATCCATTTTGCAAGAGGTAGATTGGCGCGAACCACTCACACTGACTTTTAATTTGAACTTTCAACCCGATCAGTGGAGCCAGTCATTCCAAAATGATGCAGAGAAGATTTATCGCTTGTATCATCAAGCCACTACTGTGCGCCGCGACCCAGGTACTGGCAAACGTCGTCAACTTGTCTTTGATCTAGGTCGCACTCGTGCCGAAGAAACAAGCACTTTGTTGGAACTTCTTGGCGGACCAACACCCATTGAAGTGTTCAACACTCTTCGACGCTGGCAACAGGCAGGCATTCTCAACGACCTAAGTATCACTTTGCACAAGCACAGCGAACCGACGGGCGATTTACTGCTTTTCGATTGGCTGAGTGATGGTGAGCGATTGTTCTTGGGACGTATCGCAGTCTTTTATCTGCTCAGAGGTCGCGATGATGCGTTGCTTATCCTCGACGAACCAGAAAACCACTTTAACGATTATTGGAAGCATAAACTGGTAGATATTCTCGCCGATGCGCTCGGTCAACAACAGAGCGAAGTTCTCATTTCGACACATTCCAGTATCGCATTGACGGATGTCTTTGCAGATGAAATCATTTTGCTCAAAAAGCGCGATGGCGAAACGATAGTGGTTCCTGTGCCCATTCCCACCTTTGGCGCTGACCCCAGCGAAATCATGATTCGCGTCTTTGACTCTCCCGATAGCATTGGCAAGCGCGCCTACGAATACCTCGAACGATTAGTGACCGGCGGAACGCCCCTTGAATCCGCCGAAATAAAAGAGTGGATGAAAAAAATCGGGGCTGGCTATTACCGCTCCGAACTGCGCAATCTCGGAAAAGACCGCAATGCTTTATGAACTCCACCTTCCTGATAGCGCCCGCTATTTAGACTGGGTTGTCGCTTTGCAACATTGCCTGCTGGAAGGTTTGTGTCAGCATGCCACTCAGCCTGCTCACGTTGACGAAGCATGGGTGGAGCAATGTACGCGTGCTTTAAACCCCGATCCAGACTGGTTACGCCGTTTTTGCGGATGGAGCCGAGAAAGCAAGTCTCTGCTTGAACTTATGCGCAGGATTGCGGGATTCCCACCCGCCGCAAAAGATGCAGTTATTGTGGCGCTCGACAATGATTTAAAGGTGCATCAGGCATTCAATGCGCCAATTCACAATCTCATCGGAGTGACCAACCTTGATCATGCACACGCTGAGACAATAAAAGAATTCTGCGAACGCTTTTACGATCCGGGATTTGATCGCGGTTATCAAGTACCCGATGGAAATCAGTACATCGAACTCCGACGAACTAAATATGTTGATGAGTTCAAAAATAAAAACGAGCATGTCCAGGTCTGCCCTTTCTGTGATGGTTATCCAACTGGCATTGAACTAGACCATTTTTATCCCAAGCGACAGTATCCCTACTTATCATGTCATCAACTCAACTTGGTTCCCATTTGCCATGATTGCAATAAACCTGGTGCCAAGCATCAGACTCCGCCACTGACCACGCTGACCCTCGACCAAACACAGGATTGGTTTCTAGCTACCTGACAGTTTTACAAAAACGATAGTTGACCGACACTGTTCCTCTGTTAAGATAGGTTTTGCCCAAACTACTTGACGGAGGTTCCCAATGTCGATCAACCGACTCTATGATACTTGGTTTAAACGAATCG
>JACRLO010000017.1:0-3236 GCA_016235245.1 Nitrospirota bacterium
ACAGAGGGCTCTTCCGTTGACGTGTTCGAAATCGACGGCGCATCCAACAACAGCGTAGACGACGTAAGGGACCTCAGGGAAAGGGTCAAATACGCACCCTCCGGCGGAAAATACAAGGTTTATATCATCGATGAAGTCCATATGCTCTCGGGCTCCGCATTTAATGCACTCCTGAAAACGCTTGAAGAGCCCCCGCCACATGTTATCTTTGTCCTTGCCACGACAGAGATGAAGAAGATTCCAGCAACCGTCCTTTCCCGCTGCCAGCACATGCCGTTCCGGAGGATAGCAACAAGCGTCATCAAGGCGCGGCTTCAGCATATTGCCGATACCGAAAAGATCAGCATTTCCTCTCACGCACTGGGGCTGGTAGCAAAGGCTGCGGATGGCAGCATGAGAGACTCTCTCACGATCCTTGACCAGGTATCCTCATTCTCTGATGAGATCGATGAAGAGCAGGTACAGAACCTGCTCGGACTGACCGACTTCGGCATGCTCGCAAAGGCATCAAAAGCTCTTATTACCGGCAATCGCCCTGACCTCATAGAGATCATAGAGGACCTCACTGAACAGGGCTTTGACTTCAGGGCTTTTGCCAAAGAACTTGCCCAATTCTTCAGGGACCTGCTGATTGCAAGTGTCGTAAAACAGCCGGCAGATGTGCTTGAACTAAGCTCTGAAGAGCTTGCAGCTGTCAGAGAGCTGGTAGCAGCTTCTTCTGAGGATCAGCTCACGCTCATACTCACCGAGGTTATGAAGGCAGAGGCAGATGTCAGAAATTCCTCGCTGCCCAGAATAGCCCTTGAAATGGCGCTCATCAGGGCAAGCTTTTTGAGCAGCCTTAAACCGGTCGGGGAAATCATCAAGAATCTCGACAGCTTAAGCAGAGGATTGCCTGCAGAAGGCGTTATTGATAAACCTGTACACAAACAGCCGGAAACCGCAGCGGCGCTACCGTATACTTCACCAAAACAAAGGCCGGTTGAAACAGTAAAAACAGAACCGCCGGTTGCATTGGCCGCAAAACCGGCAGGTATGCCGGAAGAGGCTGAACCGATCGGAGAAGATATCGACACTGCGCTCTTGCCGGATGTTGCGGAGGAGGAAACCTGCGAAGAGCCCGTTGCAGATGTTATCGTGACGGCCGCGCCTGACCAGGAAAAAGAGATAACCGTCATATGGCAGGAATTATTAGGCAGCATCGATGCCCCGCTTGCCTCAAAGCTTGAGCATGCGTCAATCGAACTGACCGGAGATCAGGTTCAGGTCACCCTGCCGAGCGGCCAGGGATTGTTCATGGACATGATCCGGAAGAATCTTGCTGATATTGAGAAGATTTTGGCTGAACATGCGGGAAGGAAGCTCAGCATAATTCTTTCTGTGCAGAAGAAGAAGGTCGTCCCTAAAAAAGACTTAAAGAACATAGCAGCTGATGAACCGCTGATCAAAGAGGCGCTTGAACTTTTTGATGGCCGGATCATTGACGTAATACCGATAGAATCCCAGACAGATACCAATTCAAAAAACGGAGGAGTCGATGTCTAAGAAAATGTTAGGAGACCTGATGCGTCAGGCACAGAAACTTCAGGAAGAGATGATGAAAGCACAGGAAGAGGCGAAAAAGAAGACGGTTGAGGCGACTGCCGGCGGCGGTATGGTCACCGTCGTTGCAAGCGGCGCCGGTGAAATCGTTTCAATAAAGATCGAGAAGGATGTGGTAAATCCTGACGATGTCGAAATGCTTCAGGACCTGATCCTTGCGGCCACCAATGAAGCTATCAGAAGAGCCCAGGAATTGGTCAACAGCGATATGTCCAAGCTCACAGGCGGGCTTAATATGCCGGGTATGGGCAATCTCGGCGGGATGTTCGGGAAATAAGTAAAGGGGAATAGGGTCTGGGGATTAAGGGTTATTTTCAGCCCCGGCGAAGCATACGGTATTGTGCCGTTAGACCATAACCCAATCCCTAACACCGAATAAATCATGCACGGGATAATCGAAAATCTGATTAATGAACTGACACGGCTGCCGGGGATCGGCAGGAAGTCTGCCCAAAGACTGGCCTTTTTTATCCTCTCGATGCCTGAATCAGAGGCCATGTCCATCGCAGAGGCAATCCGCACGGTTAAGCAGACCGCACGGTTTTGCAGCCAATGTTTTAACATCACTGACAGCGAACTCTGCGAGGTCTGCAGCGATGACTCACGCGACACGAGCAGAATTGTTGTGGTCGAAGAGCCGAGCAACATCCTTGTCGTGGAAAGGTCTAAGGCATTCCGCTGCCTGTATCATGTGCTCCTCGGCGCACTCTCCCCCATAGACGGCATAACGCCGGAGAAGCTGAAGATAAGAGAACTTATCGAACGGGTAAAGAACAATCCTGTGCAGGAAGTTATCGTTGCCACAAACCCCAACACAAAGGGAGAGATCACGGCCCAGTATATCAAGGAAGTGCTCAATCCGCTTGGTGTCAGAGTAACCCGTATAGCATACGGTCTGCCTATGGGGAGTGACATCGAGTTTGCAGATGAAGTTACGCTGAGCAAGGCACTTGAAGGAAGAAGGGAACTCTAAGAAGCTTTATTTCCCCTCTCTCTTCTTTTTCTCAGAACAAGCATTGCCAGAAGCAGTAAGCCTGCAATACCCAGCAGCATGATGTCATACGACGTCATCACGAACCCTGCCTCAACAGGCATGCGGTATCCCTGATCGACAGCCACCCTCGGAGTTTTTTCAGAGATCACCCCGGCCTGAGGCCCAGGTGATGGCAGAATGAGAACTACCGAGGGTTCCTGAACAGCATGTTCAGGCGCAGATTTCTTTACAGCCGCCGGCTCCCTGACCGCATTCCTCCTGCTTTCGGAACGTATGGCGTTTCTGTCCTGATCGTGAAGGTGGTATTCCTCATAATTCAGATCCCATTCTTCACAGTTCTTGAGACATGTATGTCCGTCCTGATAGTCGGTCTTTCCCGGATGTCCATACGCTGCAGAAGAAAAAAGGATAAAAAGCGGAAATAAAAAAAGCGCAATCAGCCTGAAAAACAGATTACGAATGGGAATTGACTTCCTTTATTTTTCTGGACCACTGCGCTGCCTTTGCCATGATCTCTCCTTCATCAACAGCAGTCGGGGTTCCCTGCTCCAACAGTACCTTTCCCCCAACAAGCACGGTGTCGATGTCAGACGCATTCATGGCATAAACCATATGGGAAAATATGTCATATAAGGGAGTC
>JACRLO010000017.1:3250-30709 GCA_016235245.1 Nitrospirota bacterium
TATAAGGGAGTCAGATGGGGTCTCCTGAGATCAGCAAGCACGATATCAGCAGCCTTGCCGGGTTCAAGGCTGCCGCAGAGGCTGCCGAGCCCGAGGGCTTCGGCACCCTGGCGCGTTGCCATAAGGACTGCCTGCTTTGCAGACAGCGCGGTCGGATCACCTGATATTGCCTTATGCACCTTTGCTGCCGTCGACATCTCACTCAGGATACTCAGGGTATTGTTGCTTGCCGCTCCGTCTGTACCGAATGAGACATTCACTCCTGCATTGAGCATCTTCACCACCGGTGCAATGCCAGAGGCAAGCTTAAGGTTCGATTCCATACAGTGGGAGACGTTGGTCTTTGATCTGGCCAACAGGTCGATCTCATCGGTATCGAGCCAGACGCAGTGAGCTGCGACCAGTCGTTCATCAAGCAGGCCGAGGGAGTCAAGATGCGCCACAGGCCGTCTGCCATGGCGGAAAAGCATCTCATTGACCTCCCACTGGGTCTCTGAGAGGTGTATCTGGAGCATCACGCCATGCCTGTCTGCAAGGGCCTTTGATTTCTTCAGCGTTTCCGGGCAACAGGCATAGGCCGAATGATCAGCTATTGACGGTATAATGAGATCATCATCCTTCCAGTTCTTTATGAACAGTTCCGCATTCGCCAGATAATCATCTGCATTGTTTCCCGTGGCAGAGGGAAAATCAACTACACCGGAGCCTACAACTGCACGCATGCCTAATTTTTTGGTTGACCGGGCAACGGCATCCCCAAAGAAATACATGTCTGCGTAGGCCGTGATACCTGCCTTCAGCATCTCAAGACAGGCAAGTTCCACCGCATCGCTCACAAACCCGGGGCTGAGCCATTTCGCCTCTGCAGGCCAGATATGCTCCTCAAGCCAGACCTTGAGCGGGAGGTCGTCAGCAAGGCCCCTGAAATAGACCATGGCAGCGTGGGTGTGGGTATTTATCAGACCGGGGAAGGCAACCTTGCCTTCCCCATTGATGATCTTCGAAGCAGAGTACTTTTGCGTGATCTGTGCAGCAGTAGCTACCGCAACGATACGATTGCCCTTTATTGCTACCGCGCCGTTTTCGATAACTGCAAGTTCCTGATTCATCGTCAGGACATAATCGGTTTTAACGATCAGATCAACAGATTCCATGTCTCTTATGTTACTCCCTGCTTAAAGCACCTACTTCTGGTTAAACTTAGGGAGGTCAGGAGGGGTTATTTTTCTACGACAATCCTGAGCATCCGCCGTAACGGCTCCGCCGCACCCCAAAGCAGTTGGTCTCCGCAGGTAAATGCGGCAAGGAACTGAGGGCCCATATTCATTTTGCGCAGACGGCCGACCGGGACACTGAGCGTTCCGGTGATCGCAGCAGGGGTAAGCTCGCGCATGGTTATATCGCGCTGGTTCGGTATCAGTTTCACCCACTGGTTATGACTTGCGATCATCCCGTTGATCTCATCCAGCGGCACGTCCCTGGTGAGCTTGATGGTGAGCGCCTGACTGTGGCAGCGCATTGCACCAATACGCACGCAAAGGCCATCGATCGGAATCGGGTTATCTTCGCGGCCAAGGATCTTATTCGTCTCGGCCTGGCCTTTCCATTCTTCCTTGCTCTGGCCGTTATCAAGCTGCTTGTCTATCCACGGAATAAGCGAACCGGCAAGAGGAACACCGAAATGCGCTGTCGGAAAGTTCTTGTCCCGAAGCGTGCCTGCAACCTCACGGTCAATGTCAAGGATGGCAGATGCAGGGTCATCGAGCAGAACCCGTGCAGCCCTGTGCGCCTCTCCCATCTGTTTCAGCAGTTCGCGCATATTGTTGGCACCTGCTCCTGATGCGGCCTGGTAGGTCATAGCACTCATCCATTCAACAAGCCCTGCCTTATAGAGTCCGCCTATGGCAAGGAGCATCAGCGAAACCGTACAGTTGCCGCCAATATAGTTTTTAATCCCCTTTGCCATACCGTCCTGAATAACGTTCATATTCACAGGATCAAGAACGATGATCGAATCCTTGTCCATGCGGAGCGTTGAAGCTGCATCGATCCATATGCCGTTCCAGCCTGCGGCACGGAGTTTGGGAAAGACCTCTGAGGTATAGTCGCCGCCCTGACAGGAGACGATGATCTCCATTGCCTTGAGGTCGTCGATATTCTTGGCGTCTTTCAGCGCAGGCACGTCCTTGCCGATCTTCGGGCCGATACCGCCCACATTCGAGGTCGTAAAAAAAACCGGATCAACAAGACCGAAATCCTTCTCCTCAAGCATGCGGCCCATCAGCACCGAGCCCACCATACCGCGCCATCCCACAAATCCGACTCGCTTCATGTTATTGCTCCCGTAAAGTGAATTTAAAAAGTTATTATACTCAAAGCATTGCCTTCTTTGCACGCAAGGAAGAGATTGCTCGCGAGAATATTTTATCGCTAGATAGCAAGTCTTTTCTCTATGAAGCCTCTTTTGATTGTGATAACATCATATCCATGAGAGCATGTATTGGTAGATATCGGCAATTGGACATTAACCGTCGGCTTACCAAAAGCAATTGCGAAAAGATCATTCAAAAATAGAACTTTGTCCCCTTAAAGCAAGGATTTGGGGAATTAGCATCAGTATTTATTTCGTATATTTTCGAGTATATTATAAATGTTTCCGCGGCACTGAAGTCATAAAATATAGCTGCAAGGAGAAGACATGGTTACCTCAATCATCCTCATAAATGCAGAAAGATCTAAAATCAATGACGTGGCTGAGCAACTTGCCGCAATGGACGGGATATCCGAAGTCTACTCGGTTAGTGGCAGTTATGATCTCATTGCCATTGCCCGCGTCCCATCAAACGATGATCTTGCGGATCTTGTTACCAAGAAAATGGTTAGTATCGATTCCATTGACAGGTCCGAAACTATGCTCGCATTCAGGGCTTTTTCCCGTCATGACCTTGAAGCAATGTTCGGTGTAGGGATGTAGCGTACACTATATTTGATGAGTTCTCATGTATACGCTCTCGCGCCATAGACTAAGGAGAATAATCAGGATGAGATACGATGACCAACAATGAAATACTGAAGAAACTGAGGATTGCACTAAACCTGAAGGATACGGATATTATCGAGATATTAAAACTTGCGGACTTTGACATCTCAAAATCCGAACTGTCTGCCCTGTTTCGGAGCGAGGACCAGCGAAATTACCGGGAATGCGGCGACCAGATCCTCAGGCGTTTTTTAAACGGACTCATCATCAAAACCCGCGGCAAAAAACCTGAATAAGCCGGAATGACTAAGACATCCGATCAGGACATGACTGACCAGCAGGCCAATAATCCCCTTCACGGCGTCACCCTCGAAATGATGCTTACCCACCTGGTGGAACATTACGGCTGGGAAGAGATGAGCAGGCTCATCAGGATCAGATGTTTCAGCTACGATCCCAGCATCAAGTCCAGCCTCACATTTCTGAGAAAGACGCCCTGGGCCAGAAAGAAAGTAGAAACTCTGTATCAGCGTCAGAAAAAAATCCGCATCAAGAAGAAAAAGATCAGCAATAAGGAGGAATAAGACACGGCAGGAAGGGTGAGCGTACGTATCAAAATTCGATTGCTTTTGTTTTCAGCAGAACGTGATATAATGAGGCGGGGTACAAGAATAACTGCCTGCTTATCAGAAAATGGATAAGGCAGGAAATTGGTCGTTAGCAGGGTGCAGGGGGACTTCTACTATTTTGAGACAATGTGATACACAGCTTGCCATTGTTGTTATCTGCCTATTTCTGCTGTCCACCCCTCTCCAGGCTGCTGATAAAGACGACCAAAAGATTTCGGACAAAAGCCTTGAACAGGTCCAAAACGGACTTGATACAGATAACAGGGACACCGGGTCTGTTCCGGTCGATGCAAAACTGCTCCGGCAGTTACAGCAAACCATTCAACAACAGCAGCAGCAGATCCGTCAGCAGGCCGCTCAGATCATGATGCAGTCTGAAAGGCTGGATGCCATGCAGCAGCAGATCAACGCACTGCAGCGCAATGAACAAAGCCAGACTCCCGCGGCAGTCGCCTCTGCAACAAAGAAGCAGCAGCCTGATACAGCTTCCCTGCAAGATCCTCTTCCATGGTTCACAATCAGTTCCGGTAACGACCTGGTTAAACTTTCCCTCTCGGGCCAGGTGAACCGGGCTGTTACTATCGTTCACGACGGGAGAAAAACGGGTCTTTACCCTGTTGACAACAGCACCAGCGGCAGCCGCGTCCGCTTTATCGGCACAGCCAAAATTGACGACGATCTGTCAGTCGGGACCCGCATCGAGGTGACCGTTGCCCCTGACACCTCTGCCCAAGTCTCCCAGACAAGCCCAACCCCGGGCACATACTTTGATCAACGATGGGCAGAGTTTTCCCTGACAAGTGTCAAATATGGCAAACTGTCTCTCGGCAAGGGTGACACAGCCTCAAACTCTACTGCTGAAGTGGACCTCTCGCGAACCGATGTGGTGCAGTACGCCAGCATTGCGGATATCGCATCCGGAATGCTCTTTCGCGAAAAAAGGGGCACCAACGCGCTGACGACACTGAAGGTGTCGGATGTTTTTCAGGATAGGGATGGTTTGAGCCGTCAGTCACGACTGCGATACGACACCCCCACCTATTGCGGTTTCAGCCTTGCTGTCTCGCTCGTGACTGATCAGCGTTACGATGCAGGTATCTTCTGGTATGGCGAGGGCCATGGTCTAAAGGCTGCCGGGGCGTTTGCCATATCAGATCCCAATCTTCCGGACAGCGGTCTGCAGTATGACGGCTCACTGTCAGTCCTGCACCAGAACACCGGCCTGAACCTTACCCTGTCCGGTGGCCTGCAGGAGAGGGTAAGGCAAAAGGCCGCAACCAACCTGTATGGTAAGGTGGGCTGGATCGCAGATTTGAACAAGCTGGGGAACACGGCTTTTGGCATTGACTACACGAGGTCGGAAAACCTGCCTTCGCCAAGAGATAGCGCCTGGTCAGTGGGAGCGACAGCGGTCCAGTTTGTCACCAGGATAGCTACGGAGTTCTACATTCAGTACCGCAACTATGCCCTTGATCGACAATCCGGCCCGGCGGTCGAAAATATCATCGTGAGCACTGTCGGGGCAAGGGTAAAATTTTGATACAGAGATTTTTAATATCAGTGACTGTCCTCTTGTTGTTTTTTTCAGGCATCGGGGCTTTTCCTGCAAGAGCCGATGTCCTGACCGTGAAAGTCGGAGTCTATGAAAATGCTCCGAAGGTCTTCACCTCCGAATCCGGCAAACCCTCAGGCATTTTTATCGATATCATCGAGTCTATAGCAAAAAGCGAAGGGTGGGATCTGCGCTATGTGGCAGGTACGTTCGCGGAAGGGCTGGACCGTCTGACACGGGGAGAGATTGACCTTATGCCTGACGTGGCATATACGTCGGATCGTGACAAGTTGTTTGCCTTTCATAAGGTGGCGGTTCTCTCCTCCTGGTCACAGATATATGCCGCCAGAGGCAGCGGAATCAGGTCGATCGTGGATTTGAACGGAAAACGAATTGCTGTTCTGGAACGCTCGGTACAGCAGGAGACATTCAACCGGCTTACCAACGGCTTTGGAATCCAGATCACGATCATCACTGCATCGGATTACAAAACCATGTTTGAGCGCGTCGCTAGGGGGGAGGTCGATGCCGCCATAACCAATCGTTTTTATGGTCTGATGCATGCGAAAAAAGCCGGACTTGAAGATACCGCGATTATTTTCGAACCATCCGACCTCTTTTTCGCGGCGACCAGAAACGATCCCAAACGATTACTGAACAGCATTGACAGCCGTCTTTCGGATCTAAAAAAAGACTCTCAATCAGAGTATTATGCGTCGTTGAAACGATGGACCTCCGAAGAGGTCAGATTCAAATTACCGGCATGGCTACAAATCCTCGGCCTCGTTCTTGGCATTGCCCTGCTCCTGAGCCTGGCCGGAAGCTTCATTTTGAAGCATCAGGTCGACACCCGCACCCGGGAACTTCGAACAAGCGAACAAAAGTATCGGGAGCTCGTTCAGAACGCAAATAGCATAATTCTTCGGTGGAACCGCGCAGGAGAGATCACCTTTCTGAACGAGTTTGGACAGAACTTTTTCGGCTATTCAGAAGCTGAAATTCTCGGCCGTCATGTAGTTGGCACTATTGTTCCTGAATCGGAAAGCACAGGCAGGGATCTGAGCCCTCTTATGGATGAAATATGTGCGCGCCCCGAAGAGTTTGAGAATAACATCAATGAAAACATGCTGCGTAACGGAGACCGGGTCTGGATTTCCTGGACCAACAAGATCGTTAAGAATAATGCGGGACAGGTGCTCGAAATTCTCAGCATTGGTTCCGATATCACAGAACGGAAACAGACTGAGGAGGAGCTGGATAAGCACCGCCTGCACCTAGAGGAGATGGTAAACGAACGCACTGTCGAACTGAAGGCAAAACAAACTGAGCTGGAGGCAGCGAACAACAAACTCAAGGACCTCGATCGTCTCAAATCCATGTTCATTGCCTCCATGAGTCATGAGTTGAGGACCCCGCTGAATTCCATTATAGGGTTTACCGGCATTATCCTCCAGGGCATGACCGGTGAAATAAATGCAGAGCAAAGGGACCAACTCCAGAGGGTATTGAAGGCCGGCAAGCATCTGCTTGCCCTTATCACGGATGTTATCGATATTTCGAAGATCGAGGCAGGAAAGATCGAGGCCTATGCTGAGGAGTTTCCACTGGATAGCGTAATCAATGATGCCCTGTCAGAACTGAAACTGCCGATCAAAGAAAAGGGTCTGGAGATCGGGGTCAGTATGATACCGGAGAAGATCATTTTGAAGACCGACAGAAAGCGGCTCTTTCAGTGCGTCCTGAACTATCTGAGCAATGCGGTCAAATACAGTGAAAAAGGGACCATAACAATCCTTGCCGAAGAAAAAGGTGATAAAATGCAGATAAAGGTAACAGACACGGGGATAGGCATAAAAGAGGAAGATCTGTCGAGGCTTTTTCAGTCATTTATCAGGCTGGATTCAAATCTGAGGATGACTGTTTCCGGTACAGGCCTGGGTCTTTATCTCACAAAGAAACTGGCTACCGAAGTGCTCGGCGGCGAGGTATCGGTCACGAGCACGTATGGTAAAGGCAGCACTTTTATGCTCAGCATTCCAAAGAATCTCAGAAATAAAACAGATCAGGAGATTCTCCCGCAATGAATATGTGTTATACGGAGGACGCGATATGCAAAAGGCGCTTGTGATCGAGGACAACGAAGATAACATGAATCTCATAACCTTCATACTCCATAAAAACGGCTACAGCACTGTTTGGGCGGAAAACGGTAAAAGGGGCGTGGAACTCGCTGTTCAGGAAAAACCGGATTTCATCATTCTTGATATTCAACTCCCTGACATCAGCGGGTTCGAGGTCCTGCCGCTGCTGCGCAGTTCAGAACTGGACCCTCACGTCCCCGTCATCGCCATGACCTCCTATGCCATGAGCGGGGACAGGGAAAGACTCCTCAATGCGGGCTGCACGGGCTATATAGAAAAACCGATTGATCCCGAGACCGTAATGAAGGAGATAAAGAAGATCATAGGAGAAACTGCATGAAGATATTGATCACTGAGGACAACGCTGATGACAGAAAGATGCTGAAGTTTAACCTTGAGCATCATGGCTGCGAGGTTATAGAGGCTTCAGATGGGGCAGAAGGGCTGCATCTGGCAAACGCAAAAAAGCCTGACATGATCGTCTCTGATGCGCTTATGCCGGTGATGGACGGCTTCCAGTTCCTCAGGAGTGTAAAAACAGACGAAGCCCTGAAATCAATCCCCTTTGTTTTTTACTCTGCTGTTTATACCGGTAACAAAGAGGCAGAGCTTGCAATTTCTCTTGGGGCCGAAGCTTTTATCATCAAGCCAAAAGACCCGCAGGAGTTTTGGGACGAACTGATAGGCATACTCGAAAAATACAGGCTCAGAAACCAAAATAAGTCTGCCCCTCAACTGATAGATGAAGAAGAGGCTTTTCTGAGGAAATACAGCCACGTTGTCGCTGCCAAACTGGAGGAGAAGGTACGGGAGCTTGAGAAGGCCAAGGCAACCATATTGGAGAGTGAGCAGTGCTACAGGAACCTCTTCACCAGTTTGAGGGATGTATTTATAACCGTTGATAAGGAACGCAGGATCATAAATGCAAATCAGCCTGCGCTGAGAGATCTGTTCGGCTATGAGGTTGAGGAAATTGGCGGCCAAACAACACGGATATTATATGCCGATGACAACAGCTTTGGCCTGATCGGAAACAAAATATCCACCATTGATAAACCCGATAGGCCGGTAATAGCTGAAGTGAAATTCAGGACAAAAAGTGACACTGTTTTTATCGGTGAAATCTCCCTCCAGAAATTAACCGACAATAAGGGCAATTTTATAGGCAACATTGAAATGATACGGGATGTGACCGACCAGAAGAAACTGGAAGAACAGCTCAGGCACGCCCAGAAGATGGAGGCTGTCGGCACGCTGGCAGGCGGTATTGCGCATGATTTCAATAATATCCTCAATGTGATCATGGGGTATGGCACGATGATCATGGACAAGTTGGAAGCCGATAGCCTCTTGAAGGAACAGATGAATGAAGTCCTCACTGCCGCCGAGAGGGCTGCGAATCTGACCAAAAGACTGCTTGTCTTCAGCAGAAAACGGGCGGTTGAGGTGAAGCCCATTAATATCAACGAGACTATCCTCGGCCTGCAGAAAATGCTTGGCCGGATTATCAGAGAGAATGTCTTATTGCATCTTGCTCTGGCAGACGGGGAGCTGAACGTATTGGCGGATGAAGGACAGATTGAACAGGTACTGATGAATCTTGCCGCAAATGCCAGGGACGCGATGCCTGAGGGCGGACAGCTGACAATCGGCACCGGACTTCAGGTAATAGATGAGGAATATGTTGCGATGTACGGATATGGGAAACCCGGAACCCATGCCCTTATCACGGTCGCTGATACCGGCTATGGTATGGACACTGAAACTCAGAAAAAGATATTTGAGCCTTTTTTTACCACGAAAGGCGTTGGAGAAGGGACAGGGCTCGGCCTTGCTATCTCCTACGGAATAATAAAACAGCATAACGGATACATTAAGGTATACAGCGAACCAGAACAAGGCACGGTATTCAAAATATTCCTGCCTCTCAGTGAAGAAGCAGCATCTCCGGACGGGGAAAAAGAGGTCCCTGCTGATGTCAAGGGCGGAAATGAGACAATACTCGTCGCTGAAGACGATGCTTCCCTGAGGAAATTGACCAGTTCAGTCCTGGAGTCCTATGGGTACCGTGTTATTACCGCAGAGGACGGAGAAGATGCGATAGCAGAATTTATGGACAACAGGGAAAGGATTAGCCTCGTCCTGCTTGATATGATCATGCCGAAGAAAAGCGGGGAAGAGGCATATGATGAAATAAAGAAGACAAGCCCAGGCATCAAGACAATGTTTATGAGCGGATATACGATGGATATTTCCCAAAACCATAAGCTTACAGACTCTGGCCTTGATTTTGTCCGTAAACCCATCAGGCCGCAGGACCTCCTGAAAAAAGTAAGGGAGATTTTGGATCGATCGTAAAAGATGCTCATCATAGGCAGGGACTGATCGATTGTCCACTGAGATTACGCTGATAAGTGCTAATATGTCTGCATATACTTAATCGCTTTCAGGGGGATCCATGCTGAAAAGGCCATTCGGAAAACTGCTTGTTATATTACTCACGCTTTTTTTTCTGCTGATATTCCTGCCGGAATTCCTCTCGCTTTACATTGACTGGCTCTGGTTCAAAGACATCGGACGGGGACTGATATTCAGCACACAGGTTCAAGGCCAGGCCTTCTCAGCCCTTGCCGGCGCGCTTGGCGGCTTTCTCATCACATATCTGAACATACAGATCGCGCTGAGGATAATGAAAGGGAGACCAGTTGTTATCCCTCTTAACGTTCAGACAATGCCGCAACTCGATATCCTCCGGCATATAGACCGGATTAGTATCGTTGTTCCTGTTCTGTCAGGCCTCTTTATGGCAAGCCTGTTTAATGCCAACTGGTTCACCCTGCTGTCGTATATTCACGGGGCTGCCTCAGGATATGCCGATCCGATTTTCGGCAAAGATGTCTCTTTTTATCTTTTCAATCTGCCTGCCCACGCGCTTGTTGCCAATGCCCTGCAGCTCACGCTCTGGGCAGCTCTTGGAGCACTTGTCCTGATCTATATTGTCAAAGGCGCGATATACTTCAACAGCCGCGGTGTAACCGCAGAGCGCACGGCCTCGGCACACCTCTCTCTTCTGGGCTCCCTGATCTTCGCTGTTCTGGCCTGGAAGTCTTATATCGGCATGCATGCCATTCTCTACTCGTCCAATGGGCATATCGCAGGCGCCACGTACACTGACGTGCACGCAGTCATCCCCTTCATGAAGATCCGGATCATTATGGCCCTTGCGCTTGCCGCTTTCTTGCTGGCCAACATTTTTTTGAGGCGCAGCCTGCTCCTTGCTGCAGCAGTGGGTATGTATATTGCAGTCTCATTTTTCGGCAGTACTGTGTATCCGGCGATACTGCAGAAGTTTTTTGTTGCGCCGAACGAGTTGGTCAAGGAGACTCCCTATATTAAAAACAACATCGCATTTACACGCAAGGCCTTCGGACTCGACAAGGTACAGGATCGGGACATCTCGGGCAGCACGGCACTCGATCGGAGTGATATCAGAAAGAACAGCGCCACCATAAAGAACATCCGCCTCTGGGACCATAGGCCGCTGCTCGATACCTTCAGCCAGATCCAGGAGATCAGGACCTATTACCGTTTTTCATCCGTGGGAAACGACCGGTACATGATCAACGGAGAATACCGCCAGACCATGCTCTCCCCAAGAGAACTGTCGAGCGAAAGCATCCCGACCAGAAACTGGATCAACGAGACCCTGACATTTACCCACGGATACGGCCTGACACTCGGACAGGTTAATCAGGTTACCCCCGAAGGACTGCCGGTGTTGCTCATCAGGGACATCCCGCCGATATCAACCGCAGAAGCGATCAAGGTGACCAGGCCAGAGATCTATTTCGGCAGGCTCTCAAGTCCTTACGTGATTGTCAATTCGAAGTCCAAAGAGTTTGATTATCCCTCGGGAGAAGAGAATGTCTTCACCGAATATTCAGGGAAGACCGGCGTAGCGCTCGATTCCTTTCTGAAGAAGATGGCCTTTGCTGCCTATTTCAAGTCGATGAAACTTATCCTTTCCAATGATGTTACCAGTAGAAGCAAGGTCATCTTTCACCGCAACATCATGGAACGGGTCCACAAGGTCATGCCGTTTCTGATGATCGATGCAGATCCCTACATGGTCATCGCAGATGACGGACGTCTTTTCTGGATGGTGGATGCGTACACCGTAAGCAGGCGCTTCCCCTATTCCCAGCCATCCCCAAAAGGCATGAACTACATGCGGAATTCGGTAAAGATCACGATCAACGCATTTGACGGCAGCATGATGTTCTATGTGGCAGACCGGGAAGACCCGCTGGTCAGGACAATCGATGCGATCTTTCCGGGAACATTGCAGCCGCTTGCGGAAATGCCGGCCGACCTCAGAAAGCATATCCGCTACCCGCTCGATATCTTCGATATTCAGACGCAGATCTATTCGACCTATCATATGGAAGATCCCCAGAGCTTCTATAACAGGGAGGACCAGTGGGAGATCCCCGCATTAGGCGGCAAAGATAAAGCGGTGATGGAGTCCTACTACACGATCATGAAACTTCCGGAGGAGAAGAAGGAAGAGTTTATCCTGATGCTCCCCTTTAATCCGAAAAAGAAGGACAATCTCTCAGCCTGGATGGTGGCACGGAGCGATGGTGAAGATTACGGGAAACTGGTGGTATACCGCTTTCCCAAGGACAGGCTCGTGTACGGCCCGAAACAGATCGTTGCCAGGTTCAACCAGGATACCGAGATCTCCCGGCAGATCTCGCTCTGGGACCAGCGCGGCTCCCAGGTGATCCAGGGCACGCTGCTGGTTATCCCCATTGAAAACTCCCTGATCTATGTGCAGCCGCTGTACCTGCGTGCAGAGACCGGCAAGATACCCGAACTCAAACGGGTCATTGTTGCGTATGAAAACCGCATTGCGATGGAGGAGACCCTTGATGCGGCGCTTTCAAAAATCTTCGGAGAGGTGAAGGTTACGGACGAGGCTGTGGCCTCAGGCAATGTCCGGCTGCCTGCAGTGCCCTCAGTGAAAGAAGACAAAAAGCTGGCAGCGGTTGCAAAGGAGCATTTTGACCGCGCCATAAAGGCGCAGAGAGAGGGCAACTGGGCACTATATGGAGAAGAAATTCAGAAGCTCGGCGATGCGATCAAAAAGATGCAGAAGTGAACATAAAAAAGGGGCCGACATGGCCCCTTTTTTAGCGAAAGAAATGCAGCAGCGCAATTAATTCTTCGCTACGAGATTCGCAATCTGATCGCCCACCTCGGTTGTGGACATTCCCATCTGACCCGCAGCCTGACTCTTCATCTTCTGCATCACCGCGATCATCGCAGCCTCGATACCCTGAGCGGCCTTTGATTCGCCGATTGTGTCGAGCATCATCATCGCCGCGCCGATCGCTGCCATGGGATTGATCACATTTTTCCCGGTATATTTCGGGGCGCTGCCTCCCATCGGCTCGAACATCGAGACGCCTTCAGGATTAATGTTGCCGCCTGAGGCCACGCCAAGGCCTCCCTGAATCATGGCGCCAAGATCGGTAATGATGTCACCGAACAGGTTTTCCGTAACAGCCACGTCAAACCATTCGGGGTTCTTCACAAACCACATGTTGGCTGCATCAACATGGTTATAGTCGCGCTTCAACTCAGGGTACTGCTTTTGCCCCATCTCTTCGAAAGCGCGGTACCAGAGGTCTCCGCAATGGGTAAGCACATTGCGTTTGTGGATGAGCGTAATCGGCTTTGCCGCGTACTTCGGGTTCATGGCGTTGCGTTTTCTCTTCAGTTCAAAGGCATACTTCAGGCAGCGGTCAACAGTCCTGCGGTCGTACACCATCAGTTGCGTGGCGATCTCATCGGGTGTGCCTACACGCGTTGCCCCTCCGATGCTGGTATAAATGCCCCCCGTGTTTTCACGGATAACCACAAAATCGATATGCTCAGGCCCCTTGTCCTTTAGCGGGGTTTCAACATTCGGATAGAGTTTGACCGGCCTGAGGTTGATGTATTGGTCAAGGGCAAACCGTGTCTTCAGAAGTATCCCTGTCTCAAGAATGCCTGGTTTTACATCGGGGTGGCCGATCGCGCCTAAAAACATGGAGTCAAACTTTCTGAACTCCTCAATAGCGCTGTCAGGCAGCGTCTCGCCGGTCCTGAGATAGCGCTCAGCACCGAAATCATAACTGGTGTATTCGAGTTTGAAGCCGGACTTTGCAGCCGCAGCATTAAGGACCTTGACTCCTTCCCGGACAACTTCGGGACCTGTGCCGTCACCGGGGATAAGCGCTATATTGTACGTCTTTGCCATGAAATCCTCCTGCATTGAAAAAGTGCAGTATCTTAGCATAGATTATCCACTTCTTAGAAGTTGACGTAGGGCGGCAAACAACAGGCAGAAAGTCGACAATGCGGGGAAATGAGACCCAAGGAGATCCCTTTTGTTCACGCGGTTACAGTCTGGTATTTTGTTCTTGCATCAGTCTGAGCAGTCATACGGACAGTTTCAAGATCGTTGAAATGCTTTCCGAGAACAGCCACGATCTGACCGTTCAATGCTGATCGCACGCTCATATCATCAAGAACCCTAAGTGTATCGGACCGCTTCATTCCGCGCCGGTAAGGACGATCTTCCGTCAAAGCGGTAAATACATCGGCAACAGCCATGACCTGCGATCCCAGGGGGAGGTCCTTTTCTTTCAGGTGAAAGGGATATCCGGAGCCGTCCAGCCGCTCATGATGAAATGCAGCCCATTTATTTATGGTCTGCAGCGCTGCGATAGGCTGCAAAATCCTGTAGGTGTAAAACGTATGATGCCGCACTACATTAAATTCCTTCCTGTTGAGTCCGGAAGGTTTATCAAGAATCTCCACGGGAACCGCAAGTTTGCCAAGATCGTGCATATAGCCCGCAATCCTCATGGCAGTGCAGTCATGCTGCGAAAATCCCAGTTTGCCCGCCAAAAATTCCGCACTGGCCGCGACTCCGCTTGAATGAGTGGCCGTAAAAGGGCTCTTGAAATCTATGATCCGCGAAAAAAGCTGCGAAAAGCCAAGCATATCCTTTGAGGCGATGCCGACTTGTGCAGACCGCAGCCTCTGCGACAATATGGTTTGAATCGAGGGAGATGCAAGATCAAGCCAAAAATATTCTTTTGCCGACATCGCCATGAATATATCCACCAGTTCAGGATGAAACAGCCTTCCTGCGCCAGCCTGAATGATCCTGCATATCCGGCTCGCCTGACTGAGGATCTCTTTCTTCCTGTTAATCAATACGGCAATCCGGTCAGCCAGATGAAGCATATGACTGGCAAGGGGAACTTCCTGTCCTTTAAATTCCCTGCCCGTTCCATGATCCCAGGGGACATGATGGAACCTGACCATAGTGGCCACGACCGAAAGAGGGGAAAAGAGTCGGAGCAATGCATAACCGTTTTCAGCATGTCTGTGCGGGTGCTGTATCTCAAAAGCCAGGGTATTTCTTCGCTCGGCGAGGCTGAAGGCACCGATATCGTGTAGAGCTCCAGCCAAGACGATATCCTTCTGTTGGGCCAGGGAGAGACCCATTTCAGCCGCCATGCTATGCGCGATATAGGCCACCCTCTTATGGTGATCGACAACCGATGAATCGATAAAGTCCATGGCATCGGACAGGCAGATCATCAGGTCAATCAACTTTATCTTCTTGCCCTGCTCCATCAAAATTCCCCTGAATTCATAGTATATCCATTGTATCATATGAAGGAACCGGTAACGATTCTTTCCCGTAAAATCATATTCCCTTTCTCATGTTGCTGATGAATCGACTTTGCAGTAAAATAGAACAAAAATTATTAAGGAGCGGCAATGCACCCTTCACATACAGTTGCTTCATCATGCTGGAAAACAATACTTTCAGATGTAGAGAATAACCGTCAGCTTCTGTCGGAGATCGAAAGGTTCGCGCGTGAAAATACAACGCCGGCAGAGGTCGTATTCGGCACATCAGGTTGGCGCGGCGAGATTGGCACTGATTACACCTTCAACAATGTCCGCATTGTCACGTCTGCGATCATTGAGATGTTCAGATCAAATGATGGTGAGGTCGTACAGGCAATGGGAGTAAAGGACTTCGATGAGATAAAAAAACGGGGAGCCATTGTTGGCCATGACAACCGCTTTCTGGGTCCGGACTTTGCCAAGGAGGTAATCGGCCTTCTCCAGAAGGCAGGCATTAAGGCCTGGTATGCAGGCGAATCTGCAACACCTGAATTCTCTGCAGGCATCGAGATGCTCAAGGCAGCATGCGCCATTAACCTTACCCCATCGCATAATCCTGCAAACTATGCCGGCTTCAAGTTCAATCCCTCTGACGGCGGACCGGCCGGCTCGGAAATAACCGTAAAGATTGAGATGATCGCAAACCGAATGATGGCAGAGGTTTCTGTGCCTGAAACCGTTGCGCCCATTACAATCGAAAAAGTCGACCTAACCTCTCTGTATCTCGAATATATCCAGCAGCGAAAAACGATCGACCTTCAGAAGATAAATAAGTTCATTGCAGAGGCAGACTGTATCATATGCATTGATAATGTCCATGGGTCAACACGCGGCAGGGTGCAGCGCATTCTCGGTGAAAATCCGAAGATCTCGTATCTCAGGACCGTCGACGATTTTCTCTTCGGCGGTGTCGCACCTGAGCCTTCTGAAACAAATATGGCAGGGGTGGAAAAGGTCCTTGCTGAAAGCAGGGCAGTGCTGAAACTCGGCGTAATCATGGACCCTGACGGCGACCGTATTCGTTTCTCTGACGGCACAACACAGATACCCATGAACTATTTCGGCGCAATGGCCCTGCATTTTCTTCATGTCCACAAAAAGTTTAATGGTGTTGTGGCAAAGTCTGTCGGCACAAGCAATCTGGTAAATGCAATCGCAGAAAAGCTCGGCATTCCGATAAAAGAGACTAAAGTCGGTTTCAAGAACTTCAGGCCATATCTTCTGCCGTCTTCAGGAGAAAAGGCAGTAGTTGCATTTGAAGAGTCAGACGGTATTACGGGCTACAACCATACGCTCGAAAAGGATGCCCTCTTCGGCCTTCTCCTAGCACTGGAGATGATGGCGGTCACAGGCAAGAACCTGAGCGTCTACCTCGGGGAGATTATGGATGAATTCGGCTATTTCTATCCTGACCGTGCAGGCATATCGGTCGACAAATCACTTATCGGAAAACCTCTCGTTGAGAAACTCTCCGCGATTGCCGAAAACTATCCTGAAGGCGCGTCCATTTCCATCGCAGGACAGCGTCGCACGGTAAAGGACCTTATAACGGTCGATGGCACCAAGCTGGTTTTCGACGACGGTTCATGGCTGATGATCAGACCCTCAGGAACTGAGCCAAAGGTGAGGTTCTATATCGAGGCACGCACGGAGGATGGCAAAAAAGCGGTCTTCGAAACAGCAGAGCGGATGACAAAAGAAGCCCTCGGGATGCAAGGCTACTCTTCGTAATCCGGATTATCATATTCGATCAGGACCTTGTTGCAGGTGACGCACTCCATCGAAACCTTCAGAATCTGAATGCCTCTTGGGAACGAGACGATCTGAATCGTGTGGCCTGCATGTTTCAGCATCTCGTCATAGTTCGACGATTCCTGACTCTCTTTGCCGAGGCAGAATTCAACCTTCATATCTTTTTTTTCAGTCATCGCATCTCCTTTCAGTGCACAACCGGGCCAGCATTAAGGTCCATAGGGTTCATCCTGACTGCCAGAGAAAACAGATACGGGTAATCATCTTTAAGATGCTTCATATATGAGATCCACTCGACAAGAAGTTGGGAATAGGCGCGTTTTATGTCTCCGGAGAGATGGTCAAAGTCCGATTTCGGAAGATTCGCAAAATCTTTCCGCGCAGCAAGCTCCTCAACAAGATGAAATACCGCCCAGAGCAGATCGGTAAATGCATCATGCTCAAGCAGATTTGGGTTTGCAAGAAGGGTCAGCAGAAACGTCCTCTTTTCCGCAAGAAAAGTCTTGAGCTCGTTCAGGTCACCTGTTCTGCTGTCTATCCCGTAGTGAGCGTTTTTGACCGAGGTCTGGGCAATAAGAAAGTCCTTTCCTGTCCATTTTCCGGCTACGAGCATCTTCTCCCGAACGGGCGAAAGGTCGGTGCCGAATCGATAAAGCTGTTTCATCAGCTCAGTTCCGACTTCGATATAAAACGTCCCGATCAGCATATTCATCTTCTTCAGCAGTGACCGTTTCTCCCTCATGCTCAGCAGTTGGTTCAAAAAAAGCGTTACCAGGAGAACCTGAACTGGCACAAAGGCAATGTCCTGCAGCATATAAAATAAGGTATCCTCGGTCTTATGAAAGATGGCCACCTGGACAAGATAAAAGCTGGCTGAAATACCGACCAGCGCAGCGGTAAGGAACAGATACCAGCGAAACTGCTTCATGCGTGACTCCTTGCCAAAAAAATTTCGTGTATTATATCATGCCTCACCGTCCATATATAATTCACTGCCTTCGCCAAAACAGACTTTTTCTGAACTCGTCGAAGTTGATTTGCATTGCATGATTTTTGTAACATCTTTATATCCCGATACCATCTGTCTCGCGGGGAGATTCCTGTCTTCTGAAATAACCATTACACTTGGAGGCGTTTGTGAAAAAAATGAATCTTGACCAACTCTGCATCAACACGATACGGATGCTCTCTGCTGACGCGGTGCAGCAGGCAAATTCGGGCCATCCCGGCATGCCTATGGGAGATGCTGCAATGGCCTATGTGCTCTGGAGCAGATTTCTGAGACACAACCCGAAAAACCCCTACTGGCAGAATCGCGACCGTTTCGTGCTCTCGGCAGGTCATGGGTCCATGCTTCTGTACAGCCTCCTTCATCTTACCGGACATGACATATCGCTCAATGATATAAAGAATTTCAGGCAGTGGGGGAGCAAAACCCCCGGCCATCCCGAGTATTGCCTTGAATGCGGCATAGAGACGACAACAGGGCCGCTCGGCCAGGGCTTTGCAACAGGCGTCGGCATGGCTATGGCGGAGAAATATCTTGAGGACCTCTTTAACAAACCGGGGTTTCCGCTTATCGACTACCACATCTACGGTATTGTTAGCGACGGCGACCTTATGGAGGGACTCTCCTCAGAAGCTGCGTCGTTGGCAGGTCATCTGAAGCTCGGCAAGATCGTCTACCTCTATTCTGACAATAAGATTACGATTGAGGGCACAACAGATATAGCCTTCACCGAAGACGTTGCAAAGAGATTTGAGGCATACGAATGGCATGTGCAACGGGTAGACGGCGAAGACCTTAAGGGAATCGAAAAAGCGATAACCGCAGCGAAGAAAGAAAAATCAAAACCGTCGATAATTCTGGTGCGCACTCATATCGGCTTTGGCAGTCCACACAAGCAGGACACGCCGGACGTGCATGGCTCACCTCTTGGCGAAGAAGAGCTTGCCATCACCAAGCAGAACCTTGGCATGCCGCTGAAGAAATTTTATATACCCGCTGATGTCCTCCGCACCATGAGGAAAGCGGTTCCAAACGGCAAAAAAGACGAAGCCCTCTGGAACAGTATGTTCAGCAGATACGCAAAGAAATATGCAGAGCAGGCAAAGACCTGGAACACACTGTCATCCGGGAAACTGCCTGAAGGCTGGGAAAAACTTCTGCCCGTGTTCAAGCCTGAGGACGGAAGTATTGCAACACGGAGTGCATCGGGCAAGGTGCTCAATGCAATTGCAGATGCCCTGCCAAACCTGATCGGCGGCTCTGCAGACCTCGCGCCATCGAACAACACACATCTCAAGAAATATGCGGACTTCGGCGCTGCAAAGGGCGGCAGGAATATTCACTTCGGTGTCAGGGAACATGCCATGGGCGCAATCATGAACGGAATGGCGTTAAGCAGAATGCTCATCCCCTATGGCGGCACATTCCTTGTCTTCTCCGATTATATGAGGCCTGCAATCAGGCTTGCGGCCCTCATGGAGACGCATGCGGTCTATGTCTTTACTCATGACTCTATCGGTCTTGGTGAAGATGGGCCGACACACCAGCCCATCGGCCATCTCAGCAGTCTCAGGGCAATGCCCCATCTGTATGTTATCCGGCCTGCCGATGCAAATGAGACCGCTCTTGCATGGAAGATCGCAATCAGGGATCCCAAAAGGCCTCATGCGCTGATCCTCTCGCGGCAGAACCTGCCGGTGCTGGACAGGAAAAAGTACGGCGCTGCAGAAGGTGCAGAAAAAGGCGGGTACGTACTTCTTGACTGCAAAGGAACTCCGGACATCATTCTTCTTTCTTCTGGCGCAGAAATACATCCCACGCTGGCGGCAGCGGAAGAACTGCAGAAGGCAGGCGTAAAAGCCCGTGTGGTGAACATGGTTTCCTTCGAGATTTTTGAAGAGCAGTCAGCGGCTTACAAGAATGCAGTGCTTCCCTTGAAGGTCGAGAAGAGACTTGCCATCGAGGCTGCTGCTACGCAGAGCTGGTATCGATACGTGGGCCTCAGAGGCAATGTGGTCGGCATGGACCGCTTCGGTGCATCGGCACCGGCAAAGGTCCTGTTCGAGAAGTTCGGGTTTACGAAAGAAAACATTACTGCAAGGGCAAAAAAGCTGCTCAAGACATAGGCGGATGAAAATAGCAATCGGTTCAGACCACGGCGGTTTTCATCTGAAGCAGGAGATCATCGCATTTCTGAAAAAGAACCGCCATACGGTCACTGATCTAGGCGCCCATAATGACAGGCCCTCAGATTATCCTGATTATGCGTCGGCTGTTGCAGAGCAGCTCATCAGGGGAAAAGCAGTCCGCGGTATCATTGTCTGCGGAAGCGGCGTAGGGGCCTGCATCGCGGCAAACAAGGTCCCCGGTATCAGGGCATCGGTATGTCATGATACATTTTCCGCGCACCAGGGAGTTGAAGATGATGCTATGAACGTACTATGCCTCGGCGCAAGAATTATAGGTGCTAATCTCGCAGAAGAGGTTATAGCGGCATTTCTTGCAGCAACGTTTTCAAATGCTGAACGCCACAGGAAAAGAGTGGAAAAGGTAGCAGCATTGGAGAAGGCCTTTCATGTGAAGTGAGGGAAATGAGTCCTTTTTCTTCAGACGTTACAGGCTGTTCCTGGGGAGTCAGTCTCCCTGCCCCCGAAAATCCAGGAGATGTTTCTTCAGGACATCAGGCGTTATCGCATCCAGTTCGACAAGCGCTTCGCCAAAGAGCAGATACACTTCCCGCTGATGCCCCAGCAGTTCGTCAACACGTTCCTGTGAGATGTATTTCAGCCTGACTCCTATCTCGCCGAACTTCTCACCCGTCTCTTCCTGGATGACAAGAATCCTCATGACTGCATGGTCGGTCAACCAGCCCTTTGCCATGGCAAGATCGCCGATCAGCCGGTTTCTTCTGCGCTGGAGCAGCCTCGCATTGATGACCGCATCCATCGTAATAACACCTTTTTCTACAAGGTATGCGCCGAAAAGCATCTGCTTTGACATTGCCGATCTCCGAAAAACCTAAGAATATATTTATTGTATCATGTCCCGCTGCAGCTGTGGAGCACCAATAAATCCTGACAAGCGTGACAGCAGAAGTGCAGGATGGAGAGGAAGGAGCGCTTAGCGAGCCGCTTTTGCGTACTTGATCGAGATATCATACTCTACGCTTGCATGATCAGCCGTAACCGCATCGACTTTTCCCTTACAGTCAATTGATCCTTTCTTCTCTTTTTTGCGGTCCTTGATCATGGTCTTGATAACAGGCGTAAGGTCGAAGCCGCCATTGTCACAGCCCTTGATCATACAGTCCATTTTGAAATAGGCAGCCGAAGTAGGAAAGACGTTGAGCGTTCGCACCATGAGAACAGGGTTTATGCCATTTTGATAATACGTCATATGGATCACCATGCCGGTAACCTGAGGGAATCGTTCCGAAAGCAGCCCTGCCGCAAACGTATTCTGTTTCTTTAATTCCAGCTTTGCAGCATGCTGCTGTCTGTTCGCCATGTTCCCTCCGAAAAATAAAAAAACCCATGCACAGGCAGGGGTATTTTAGAAGTCTTGAGGCCTTACCGGTTCTAAAAACTCCAAAACTTTAGCGCGATAATACCATGAGCATGCATATTGAGTCAACTGGGCCGGCGACCCGCCTGCCAATACCCGCTCCTGTTTGGGTCAGCCCGAAGGACTCACGTCAACTGCAGGCAATCTCGCAATTAACTCCTGTATAATACACCATGTCAGGTCTTGAAGATGATCTTCAGAAGGCTGAAAAGAGATCCCGATTCAGGGTCCTTATCAGCATATTCTTCGTCCTTGGTGCGCTTGCCGGCGTTGGCGGCGGTTTTGTCTATTGGACGCTCTCAGACCTTCCCAAGCTCAATGCCATTGAAGAATATGTGCCGGTTGAATCCTCAAAGGTCTATTCCAGTGACGCTCAGGTGATAGCCGAGTTCTATGTCGAACGCAGGACATTTATCCCTCACTATGAAATCCCCCCTCACGTAAAGCAGGCTATTATTGCCATAGAGGATATCCGTTTCTACAGTCATCCGGGCGTTGATCTCATCGGCATTGTCCGTGCGCTTGTTCATGACATCAGGACGGGAGGTATGAGACAGGGTGGAAGCACCATAACCCAGCAGCTCGCAAAAATGCTTTTTTTGAAGCCGGAAAAATCGATAAAACGCAAGATCCGCGAAGCAGCACTTTCCATTCAGATCGAAAAACGATATACGAAAGACGAAATCCTCGGTCTTTACCTGAATCAGGCCTATTTCGGCGCACGGTCATATGGCATTGAGGCAGCAAGCCAGACCTATTTCGGAAAGACCGTAAAAGATCTGACCGTGGGTGAAGCAGCGCTTCTTGCGTCTCTCCCCAAGGCCCCTTCGCAGTATTCTCCGTTCAGAAACCTTGATAAAGCAAAGGAAAGACGCTCGGTTACACTCCAGCAGATGCTTCTGCATAAGTTCATCACGCGGGATCAATATGATAAAGCCACAACAGAGCCCTTCCCCACGGCCCCTCATTACCGGAAATATGAAGCCCCCTATTTTGTCGAACTCCTGAGACAGCAGTTGGAACTGAAATACGGAAGCGAGCTTTATACCGCCGGCTACAAGATCCGTGCAACCATTGACCTCAGGCTGCAGCAGGCAGCAGAAAATGCTCTCATCAACGGAGTCAAGTCCGTTGAAAAACGCTGCAAGCCAGGGATACAGGCATCTCTCATTGCCATAGATCTCCGCACGGGCCATATCAAGGCAATGGTCGGCGGATTCGATTTCTGGAAAAACCAGTTCAACAGGGCAACGCAGGCATTGCGGCAACCGGGTTCTGCATTCAAACCCTTTGTCTATGTGACCGCGATCAAGTCCGGAATGACCGCTGAAGATACGATTCATGACGCGCCAATATCCTTTAAAGGCGGCAGGCCGGGGCAGATGTGGGCACCAAAGAACTATGACGGGAAATATCATGGTGTCGTCACCCTCAGGACGGCCCTTGCCCGTTCTCTCAATACCGCCACCGTCAGGCTCGCAAGCCATGTCGGGCTTGACAATGTGATCCAGACAGCCAGGGACCTGGGCATCAGGAGCGATCTTCAGCCATACATGCCCCTTGCTCTTGGCGCATCGGACGTAACACTCCTTGAGCTGACCCGTGCATACGCGGCCTTTGCTTCCGGCAAGAAGATGGAGCTAATCCCCTATGAGCGGATAGAGAACAGGGACAAGATCGTTATCGATGAAATTCTCCCGAAACAGACGGATATTCTTGAAGAGGGCATCGTCAGGGAACTCAGGATATTACTCGGTGCTGTCGTGAAAGAAGGCACTGCTACGCGGGCAAAAGAACTGAAACGCCCGGTGTTCGGCAAAACCGGAACCACCAATGACAACACCGATGCCTGGTTCATCGGCTTTGACGATACCCTCGCAGTCGGCGTGTGGGTAGGCAGAGACGATCACAAGCCCATTGGCCCCAGGGAAACAGGGGCCTCAGCAGCCCTGCCCATATGGATAGAGTTCATGAAGCAGACAGCAAGTCAGGACACGGAAATGAGAGATTAGACAAATAACCTCAGGTCTGAACTTACTACGTTTCATCAGGAAAAATAAAAGAGCCGAAACCCAGACAGTTCTGAGTTTCGGCTCCTGGTTACTGGTTATAAGATTATAAAATCTGCCGTTATTTCTTAGGCTCTTCCTTTTTCGGTTCGGCCTTCTTCTCCTCAGGTTTTGCCGGGGCCTCCTGCTTTTCCGTTTTTGCCGGAGCAGGTTTTGCCGTCAGGGCATCCTTGTTTATCTCTATCTTGTGCGTCTTCTTCAACTCAGCCACATAGGACTCAAAGACCCCTTTCTGTTTCTCTCCGGAGAGTTTCTGCGAAACAAGATCGCGCACTTTGTCAAAGGGAATAGGCTCGCCGGTCTTCTTGTCCGTTACCTTGATAATATGATAACCAAAGGGGCTCTTGACCGGCGCGCTGGTAATCTCGCCAGCCTTGAGGGCTGCAGCTGCCCGTTCGAATTCAGGCACCATCTGGCCCTTCTTGAAGAAACCCAGGTCCCCGCCGTTTTTTGCGGATCCGGTATCAATAGAAACAGCCTTTGCAACAGCTTCGAACTTTTCGCCTTTTTTCAGCCGGGCGAGGACTTTCTGCGCCTCATCCTCAGTCTTCACCAAGATATGGCTCGCCTTGATCTCCTTTGCAACAATAAAGTCATCCTTGTTCTTGTCGTAATAGTCTTTTGCGTCCTGGTCAGAGACCTTCGCCTTTGCCATGATCTCTTTTTCAAAAAGTTCCGACACAAGGGAGAGCTTCTTGAACTCCTCAACTTTTTTCAGGTAATCCTGTCCCTTGTCATATCCCTTCTTCAGTGCTTCCTTGTACAGAAGCTCCTTATTAATGATCTCGTTCAAGAACTTCTCTTTTCCCGCAGCATCGGTAAATATCTGCTGGGCGTAATCAGGCAACGCCTGGAACTCCCGGTCGAAATCTGCCTGGGTTACTGCAGTATTGTCAATCTTCGCAAGGTAGGGGCCTTTTACCTCCGCCTCCTTCTTGGAACAAGATACCAATGCCAGTGCAACAACGCACATTACTGCAACTTTCTTCATCTTACATAGCCTCCAAAATTATAGTGCATCTGTTATAGCACATATAAGGCAAAATATGCGCGATTTTGACACGAAAACTTTTTTTGTGATACATTAACAAGATATGAAAAATCACACGAATTCAAAGCGGTTATTCCGGAAGGCATCAACGGTCATTCCCGGTGGCGTAAACAGCCCTGTGCGTGCTTTCAAGGCTGTTGGCGGCAATCCTCTTTTCATAGACAAGGCAAAGGGTTCACGCATTTATGATGTTGACGGAAACTCCTATATCGATTACGTGCTTTCCTGGGGTCCGATGATACTTGGTCATGCCTTCCCACGGGTAGTGAATGCACTTAAGAAAGCAGCAGAAAGAGGCACGAGTTACGGCGCACCGACCGCGCTTGAGATCGAGTTGGCAGAACTCGTGCTCAAACTCTATCCCTCTATGGACAGAATCCGCATGGTAAATTCAGGCACTGAGGCAACGATGTCTGCCATCAGAGTTGCGAGGGGGTTCACCGGCAGGGACAAGATCATCAAATTTGAGGGCTGTTATCATGGTCACGCTGACGGATTACTCGTCAAGGCAGGCTCGGGTGCAGTGACCTTCGGATTGCCGGACAGCCCCGGAGTGCCGAAATCCTATGCACGCAATACGCTCACCCTGCCCTATAACGATATACCTGCATTCAAGCGCCTCGTCGAAAAAGACGGTAAGAATATCGCATGTGTAATCGTCGAACCTGTTGTCGGCAATATCGGCTGCGTACTTCCTAAACCCGGCTTCCTTGAAGCCCTGAGAAAATTCACCAAGAAATATGGTATTGTGCTCATCTTCGATGAAGTAATGACCGGATTCAGGGCATCCTTCGGCGGAGCGCAGGCATACTATGGCATAAAACCGGATATGACCTGTCTTGGCAAGGTGATCGGCGGAGGTCTGCCTGTAGGCGCATATGGCGGAAGGAAAGAGATCATGTCCATGATTTCTCCGGAAGGCCCTGTATATCAGGCAGGTACTCTTTCAGGCAACCCTCTTGCCATGACAGCCGGTATCGAGACCATAAAAGAGCTTTCAAAACCGGGAATGTACAAATCGATGGAAGCAAAATGCGTACTGCTCGAAGAGGGACTTAAGAGCGCAGCGAAAAAAGCCGGAGTTTCGACCCGCTTTTACCGTGCAGGCAGCATGTTCTGCACCTATTTCACAAATATTGATGTAATTGACTATGCAACAGCAAAAAAAGCGGATGCGCAGAAGTTCTCACGGTTCTTCTCAGAGATGATCGAGCAGGGAGTCAACCTGGCTCCGTCGCAGTTCGAGGCAGGATTCATGTCCCTTGCTCATTCTGAAAAGGACATCGAAGCAACCGTAAAAGCAGCGTACGAAAGCCTGAAAAAACTATAAATAAAGCAGCAGGTAATTGGGGAGGAATTTCTTGATATTCAATCCGTTTAGTCTTGTCAAAAAAGGTATTGCCTGGTTCAGCGAGGGAATTTCGACAAAGGCCCGTATCATCATTGTCGTCATTCTCCTTCTTTTTTCTCTCACCATGCTTACCGCTGCATACAAGATCAATGACTATTTTGAAAATGATCCAAATGCATGCTTTGCCTGCCATGTCCATGATGAAGCGAACAAGCAATGGGCAAAAAGCGAGCATGCCGGCATCAACTGCCACGAGTGCCACCACTCAACCAAGAAAGACCAGCTCGTCCAGATGTACCGTTTTGCCTTTATGGGTCAAAGGTCGGTCTCGCCGCGTCATGGTGAAGTAATCGTTCCAAGGACCCTCTGTCTCAGATGCCATTGGGAAAGAGACGAGAAGTTCCCCAAGGCCCCTGACATCGGCAAATCACGGTATCATGCAAAACATGTTTTCATCGAGAAGATCGAATGTACCAAGTGCCACGGATATAAGACGCATAAATTCACCATGGAAGAGCGGTATTGCGTCACCTGTCATCAGAACAAGGAACTTCAGCCGCATGAGGCGACCGCTCAGACGAAGGATGCCAAGGGCACGAAAACCTGTCTGCCCATGGGGTCGCTTCCCTGCTTCAACTGTCACACAGACCGGACGTCCGATCTTATGCCGGGCAGGAAGAAATGTCTCTTCTGCCACGGCAGCGAATCCATAAGACAGGAACTGCTCGCAGACGGAACCATCGACGTGAAGCATTTCCAGCCAAAGCAGGAAACCATTCAGAAGGCAACGAAACTGCAAATCTCTGCTAACGCTGCCATGCAGTTCCATTGTTACGAGTGCCACAATCCTCATGTCAAGGCTCGGCCGGACTGGAACAACTGCACGCTGAAATGCCACTCGAATGTCCCGAATGTCGGCAAGCATGAACTGCATCTTCAGATGAATCTGACATGCAAGGATTGCCACAAACCTCACGAATGGAAAGTATCACCAGCTCAGGCGAGAAAAGACTGCATTAAGTGCCATGAATATAAAGATCCGAAAAATTTTCTGAAATAGAGGTAATATATGACATTCAATCCGATCAAGCTGTTCAACAATTTTACGAACTGGTTTTCAGAAAAACTGACGCCAAAGGCGAAAATCATCATAGCAACTGCCATGAGTGCCATCATTCATCAAAGAAAGACCAGATGGTCCAGATGTACCGCTTTGCCTTTCTCGGCCAGCGGTCGGTCAATCCGCGGCATGGAGAGGTGATCGTGCCCCGGACCCTCTGCCTGAGATGCCACTGGGACAGGGACGAGAAGTTCCCCAAGGCCCCTGATATCAGCAAGTCGCGGTATCACGCAAAGCATGTTTTCATCGAAAAGATCGAATGCACCAAATGCCACGGGTACAGAACGCATAAATTTTCTCTGGAAGAACGGTATTGCCTGACCTGCCACAAAGACAAGGGGTTCCGTCCTCATGGCACGACAGACAAGCCGCATGAAAAAACCCCGATGGGTGAACTGCCCTGCCTCAACTGCCATACTGACCGCACCTCAAATCTGCTGCCGGAGAGGAAAAAATGCCTCTTCTGTCATGGCGATGAAAAGG
>JACRLO010000018.1 GCA_016235245.1 Nitrospirota bacterium
CCCTTTGTCGCCGCCATACACGATATTCTTCTCCTGAAAATCTGTGGTGATATGCATGGTGCCGAAGGTATCGATGCCGGTCTGGCCGTTATAATAGTTGCGGCGCGACCACCAGCTGTACTGGCCGCAGCCGATAGGGCCGTGGCTGACCGTGATCTGGTCTTTTACAGGACCCCAGACAACACCTTTTGCCCCTGCGTACGCGCAGCCCCTGACCGTCATAACGCCTGGCCGGGACTTGACGTTCGACTTCACCTGACAGGTGCTGCACTGGCCCGACGGATCGTTTGCTGCAAGATGCTTTGCCCGGTCCTTCTTCGACTTCTCCGGGTAGGCATCCAGGACTTCCTCTATCATCTTCTGTGTATCTTTAATTGCCGTGCTCATTTCATTCTCCTTTGTATTAGCTATCAGCGTTCAGCAATCAGTCTTAACGACAGCCTATAACGGTCATTACAAATCGCCTGCCTTTTTTCTTGTTTTAGCTGACGGCTGAGCGCTGAGTGCTTATTTCCTACGCTGCCTCTTCTTTTTCCATAATGCCGTAATCCATAAGCAGCCTCTCCAGTTCATCCATGGTGATGGGTGTCGGAATCACGAAGTTCTTATTGTCAGCTATTTTCCGGGCAAGCTCACGGTATTCGTTCGCCTGAGGGTGATCGGGCGCATAATCGATGACAGTCTTTCTCCGAAGCTCTGCGCGCTGAACCTCGTTGTCGCGCGGTACAAAGTGGATCATCTGGGTGCCAAGCTTGCTCGCCAGCTCTGAGATGAGCTCAAACTCCATATCTGTCTTGCGGCTGTTGCAGATCAGGCCGCCAAGGCGCACGCCGCCTGACTGGGCATATTTAAGAACGCCGCGTGAGATATTGTTCGCAGCATACATGGCCATCATTTCACCGGAGGTGACGATGTAGATCTCTTTTGCCTTGCCTTCGCGGATCGGCATCGCAAACCCGCCGCAGACCACGTCGCCCAACACATCATAGAAAATAAATTCCGTATCATCGCCGTATGCGCCGTTTTCCTCAAGAAAGTTTATGGCCGTTATAACGCCGCGGCCCGCGCAGCCAACTCCCGGCTCAGGGCCGCCGGACTCAGCGCACCTGATGCCCTTGAACCCGGTAAGCAGCACTTCATCCAGATCCAGGTCCTCTACCTTGCCCTTTTCACGTGCCATGTCCATGACCGTGTTCTGCATCTTGCGGTTGAGGATAAGCCGCGTTGAGTCCGCCTTTGGGTCGCAGCCTATGATCATGCACTTGCGGCCCGCCTCTGCGAGTGCTGCCACCAAATTCTGCGTTGTTGTTGACTTGCCGATGCCGCCCTTGCCGTAGATTGCAATCTGTCTCATGTAATCCTCCTTAGACAATAGTTTGTAATTCTTCTTCATCGACTATTTTGCAATTGATATGCCACCCATGAAATCCCTGCAATTACACGCTTTCCTGAAACTCTGCGATATTACGGTGAGACATTAATGTCTGCTAACAAACAATACTGTTAGTGCGGCAAATACGAACGGAGCTGTCAATTTGTCTCAGGAGCACCGGTACCTGTGGTATAGTTTCTTAGGGAGGTGTTATATGGAACTTTTCGAGGCGATTCAGACAAGAAGAAGTGTGCGGAAATTTTCGGACAGGCCGGTAGAAGAAGAAAAACTGCAGCAGCTCCTTGAGGCGGTCAGGATGGCACCGTCATGGGCCAATATGCAGTGCTGGCGCTTTGTCGTGGTGAAGGAGACTGCAACAAAACAGCAGATCAGCGAGCTCTCCTATGTCGAGTCTTTTTTTGCTCCCAAGGGCTATAAGGTCAATCCCGCAAAGAAGGCCCTTGCCGAAGCCCCGGTAGTTATCGTTGCCTGCGCAGACCCGGTAAAGTCCGGGGTATTGTGGGAGCAGACGTACTACATGACCGATCTGGGCATCGCCTGCCAGAACCTCTGGCTTGCGGCCCGGGGGCTCGGTCTTGGCACGGTCTTTGTCGGTGTTTTCGATGAGTCAAAGCTGAGGGAGCTTCTTGGCATCCCATCGGATATCAGGGTCGTCGGACTTTTCCCTCTCGGCTATCCCCTTGAGGAAAAAACAGGAGGCCCTGCCCGGAAGCCGCTTGGCGAGATCGTTTTTACGGAGAAATGGCCGAGTTAATTCTGCATGAACCTTATTCTTCTTTCTGAAGACGATTTTGTTGGGCAGAACTGCGTCCAGGTGCAGGGTCGCAGACTAAAACACATACTCGAAGTCCACAAGGCCTCTCCGGGAGATCAACTTTCGGTAGGCCTGCTGAACGGCCCCCTCGGCAAGGGAACCGTAACCACACTGACGCCTGAGGCCATCACCCTTGAACTGCATCTTGACCAGAAGCCGCCCGCTCCGCTTCCTGTGATACTTATCCTCGCTCTGCCTCGCCCCAAGGTTCTGAAACGGGTGCTTATTGCTGCGTCTTCCATGGGTGCAAAGAAGATCGTTCTCATGAACGCCTATCGGGTTGAAAAGAGCTTCTGGAAGAGCCCCCTGCTGACCAAAGAGCGCATTGACGAATATCTGAGCCTCGGACTTGAACAGGCAAAAGATACCCTCATGCCCGAGGTTCAACTCAAACCTCTGTTTAAGCCGTTTGTCGAAGACGAACTGCCGGCGATCATACAGGAGCGTCTTGCGCTGGTGGCCCATCCTGCGGCCGAGCATCCCTGTCCCCGGAATCTGAATCAACCTGCGGCTGTCGCGATAGGCCCGGAAGGGGGTTTCATTGCCTACGAGATTGAAAAGCTCTCCTCCATCGGGTTCATGCCGATCAGCCTCGGTCAACGCCCCCTGCGCGTTGAAACAGTTGTGCCTGCCCTGCTTTCAAAGTTATTCTAAGACATGCCGTGTAATATCGATCTTCATGTCCATTCAGTAAACAGCGGGGACAATCCGACCGATCCAGAGGAAGTAGTCCTGCAGGCTATCAAACGCGGATTAGACGGCATCGCCTTCACGGAACATTATTATTACGAGGCGTCCGAAGGCGTCGAACTTCTGCGCGAGAAATACGGCAGCAGGATCATGCTCTTCAGGGGTGTTGAGTTCTCTGCCGCTGAAGGCCACTGCCTCGTCTTCGGCGTAAACACGGACATGCTGTCGATTAAATATGCACCTATTGCAGACCTGATAAAGATAGTTAACGGACATGGAGGCATTGTGATCCCGTCACATCCTTTTCGCGGAGTCAACAGCATCGGCAACATGATAATGAAACTGGAGGGGCTCTGCGCCCTGGAGGGATTCAACGGCTGCAACATGCACCACTTTAACCAGAAGGCTGTTGATACAGCACAGGCACTGAACCTCCCTTTCACAGGAGGTTCAGATGCACATGCTGCCGGGGAAATCGGGTCGTGCTACACTGAGTTCTCTGATGCCGTTACCTACGACAATTTCATTGACTGCCTGAAACAGGGCAGATACCACGGCATTGACACCCGCAAGATAAGCAGGCTCTGGCCGTTCTGATATGACTGCCTTTGCTCAGGCTGCTGACAGGACTGCGTCCGCCACGTTAATTTCCTGCGGCGCGCGCTTTTCTTTAAGCACAAGATACAGCCCGAGGTTTCCTTTCAGATCGTAATCAAAGGCGACTGTTTCTCTCACAAGCACTGAGACTGTATAGGCGAGGTCTTCGAGTTTTTGGCCAAGCCCGTCTTGTGTGCGGTCTTCCAGATCATAAATTTCGAGAATGTCGATAATGTCTTCGATGTCACCGGTGTTATAGGATTCAAGAGCCACTTTGCCGCCTGGGGGGACCATGCCGTCCAGCCTCTGCTTTGCGTTTGTGATCTGGAACTTCACCCTCATAAGGCATACGTTGTATATCTTTGCATCATCCATGATCCTTCTCCTTGACGGTTATAGTGCTAAAAAAACCGGTTTCCGATCTTTCCTCTATAGTTGCAACCGCCATGCCAACAGCAATATCCTTTAAAACCAGGGAGTTCTCATGGCCACCAAAGCGCCCATTGATTAATATATTATCAGTATGTATAATTAATATACAAAAGATGGAAAAGATTGCACTGATCAGCAAAGACCGGTCACTATTCAAGGAGCTTTCAGGGGTTCTGCTAAAAGGCACGAAACTTACCGAAGGCACTCCGGAAAGCGATGGGTCTTTTGTCTTTTTCGATATCGATACCATGCGGCCGGGTATGATCAGGGAACTGACCGACAGCCACTATGTTATGGCAGTCACAAAGCAGAAGCGGACAGAGCGGGTCATGGAAGCCGCGACTTTCGGCGCCTATGAGGTGATACAGCGGCCGCTCACGCCCGAGGCGATTGCCGGCCTTCTTGAAGAGCTTCAGGAATTCCGTGACGAAATCCGGGACCATATCCCGATTGCGCCACTGCCTCCTACGCCGACCTGTGCAATCGTAGGCAGCTCACCGATCATCATGGATGTCTGCAAAAAACTGGCGAGGCTCTCGCAGGTTGATGCACCGGTGCTGATCACGGGAGAAACAGGGACCGGCAAGGAGCTGATCGCAGAATCGATAGCCCAGCTTTCATCGCGCTTTGGGAAACCCTTTGTTGTCGTTAATTGCGCGGCAGTGCCAGAGGCCCTGCTGGAGTCGGAGCTCTTCGGTTTTGAAAAGGGCTCCTTTACCGGAGCGGTCGCATCAAAGGAAGGCATGCTCAAGATCGCCGATGAGGGTTCTGTATTTTTTGATGAAGTAGGGGAACTGCCCCTGCCCCTTCAGGCGAAGCTTCTCCGCTTTCTCCAGACCCAGGCATTTTATCCCCTCGGCAGCACAAAGGAGGTCCAGGTAAATGTGCGGGTGCTCTCGGCAACAAACAGAAATCTCGAAGCAATGGTTAAACAGGGCACATTCAGGGAAGATCTTTATCACCGGCTCCGTGTCACGACGATCCATATCCCGCCGCTTCGGGAGCGCAGAAAAGATATTCTTCCGCTTGTCCAGTTCTTCCTGAACCGCTACAAACAGACAGCGCCGCGCCATATCAGGGGATTTACCCGGCAGTTTTCCAGGCGGCTCAGTTCCCATGACTGGCCCGGAAACATCCGGGAGCTTGAAAACACGATACGGTCTGCCCTGGCACTCGCCAGAACGCCTTATCTTACGACACATGAACTGAGCGAACTCGGTTCTCATGCAGTCCCCCAACAGGCGGAAGCTGAATCACTCGGCACGGCAGTCACTTCCTTTGTGAAACAGGCGATAGAAAATAAGGAACGAGGCATGTATGACCGTGTCCATGACGAGGTTGACCGCGCGCTTATTTCCTATGTCCTCAGCCACGTGCATGAGAACCAGTCAGAGGCAGCCCGCCTGCTAGGCATCAGCAGACTCACTCTCAGGAAGAAACTGAAATACTGAACGATGGATATGATAAAGGATAATGTCATGGCTACGGTTTCTCTTCTTGCCGGAGAGATCGGACAGAGAAGCTGGAAAGATCTGGACAAGCTCGCCCGATCAGCCGATTTCATCGAAGAGAAGCTCAAAAGTTCGGGATGCGAAACCGTCCGTCAAGCCTTCACCTTCAGGGACAATACCTACCACAATATTATCACCGAGATCCGGGGTAGCGAGCCAGACTGCCAGGGACTCCTTGTGGTCGGTGCTCACTACGACTCCTGTGAGGGAACACCAGGAGCGGACGACAATGCAAGCGCAGTAGCTGCACTGCTCGAAATTGCACGCCTGACAAGGGAAAGGCCTCTCAGGAGAACTGTGCGTTACGTTGCCTACTGCCTCGAAGAACCGCCTGCATATATGACACACCATATGGGCAGTTATGTCCATGCAGAGAGCCTTCATGATGAAGGGACAATGGTCTTTGGCATGATCTCGCTTGAGATGCTGGGTTATTTCAGTGAAGACAAAGGGTCGCAATACTACCCGTCGTCGCTGTTTAAGCCCTTCTACCCTGACATTGGTAATTTCATCGCCTTTGTCGGCAACTTCTCTTCGCGGATCTTCTCAAACAGCTTCAAGGCCGCCTTCACCTCTGTTTCGTCATTCCCGGTCGAATCCCTCAACGGTTTCTCGATTATTCCAGGCGTGGACTTCTCTGACCACAGGAATTACTGGAAATTCGGTGTTCCTGCCTTTATGATCACGGACACTTCATTCTATCGCAACCCGAATTACCACGATTCCGGCGATCTGCCGGATACGCTGGACTACGACCGGCTTGCCCTTCTCACCAGAGATCTCTACGAAGCATTGCAAATCGTATAGCACTGAAACAGATCGATGAATATCGGATTCCGTTCAATCTTTGCGTAATATGCAAAACGCTTATCCATGGTCAAGCATCTCCCTCATTTTTCGGAGCAGCTCAGATGGCTTGACCGGTTTCATGATGAGTTCCTCTCCCTCATCAAGTTCCCCGCGCGCCTGAATGATGTCAGCGGTATAGCCGCTGGTAAAGAGAATTTTTGCCTTCGGATGCATTTGTCTGATCTGCCTGGCAGCATCCCTGCCGTTCAGCTTTGGCATAACAATGTCCATAAGGACAAGCTGGATCCTGTCACGATGTTCTTTATACCTTTCGACGGCATCCTGCCCGTCTTCAGCCACAATTATGTCGTAGTCAAATTTGCTGAGTGCGTCCAGCACAACTCCACGCACATCCTCATCATCTTCCGCCACCAGAATTGTTCCACCGCCTGTTACGTGAAAGTCCGGAGATGTAATACCCTCATACTTGACCTCAGAATCAGAGATGGGAATATATACCCTGAACACAGTCCCGTCTCCCGGCGCGCTCATAACATCGATATAGCCATTGTGCTGCTTAACAATCCCATAGACAATAGCAAGCCCGAGACCTGTCCCTTTCCCGATTTCCTTGGTAGTAAAATAGGGTTCGAATATTTTTTGTCTCGTTTTCTCATCCATCCCCTCGCCAGTGTCAGAAACCGTAAGCACGGCATAGTGGCCAGGCGTACCATAGCCATGGGTTTCTATAAATGCGTGACCTATCGTATCGCGAGACAGATCCATGGTCAACTGTCCGCCGCCTGGCATCGCATCTCTGGCATTGGCAGCCAGATTCATCATAATCTGCTCAAGCTGGCCGCTATCCGCTGAAACCGTGAGGGGTTCGTCGGCCAGGGCAATGTTAAGACAAATATCCTCACCGATGATTCTTTTGAGAAACTTCTCAAAATTATGAAGGATTGGATTCAGATCGAACACCCGGAGATTAAGCGGCTGTTTACGGCTGAACGTCAGGAGGCTTTTGGTCAGGCGGGCAGCACGATCTGCTGCAGCATGCATCTTTTCAATATTAAGACGCAACGGGTCATTCTTCTCAATACGCATGAGCGTCAATTCGCTATAGCCCGTGATTACCGAGAGGATATTGTTAAAGTCGTGGGCCACCCCGCCGGCGAGCTGACCTATTACCTCCATCTTTTGTGAATGCCGGAGCTGTTCCTCCAGTCGCCTGCGTTCAGTGATATCGCGGGAGACGCCGATTAAGCCGCCTGCCTTTCCTTCATCATCATGGAACGGTGTCTTGATCGTCTCCAGGATCGCCTGCCTTCCGTCCTGAAGAGTGCGCAGCCGTTCATAGGAGCAGGACATCTGCGTGCTGATACACTCCAGATCAGTCCTGCGTATGATCTCAACCAAAGCAGGATCCGGCTCAAAATCCCTGTCAGTGAACCCGATAATCTCTTCTTGTGGTTTGCCGATAATACTGCTGGCATAGTTTTGATTGCAGCCCAGGTAGACACCCTGTACATCCTTATAAAAAAGCATGTCAGGGATGGTATCCAGCATGCTCTGAAGGAACTGCTGTTTTCCTTTTAACTGCCGTGTAATCTCCCACCAGTAGACCCCAACAAGAAGTGCGATCGCAGCAATATGGAGGCAATGCCGCAACGGGGCAAATACAGGGGCATAACGATCATTGTGCAGATCATTTACCGCCTGAAGTGCATCATCCATGAAGAAGAAGAAAAAAGCAATAAACGCCAGCCAGGGAAATTTTATCGACCTTGTCTTTGAATACAGAAACGAATTAAGAATCAGGAAGCAGACAAAAGCCCCCAACAGACGAAATACCAGATCACCGGAAAAGTCGTGAAACGCAGCACCGATAAAGAGGTCGCTATTGAGTGAGGCACGGGCAGTCGCATCCAGAAACCTTACCCACAGCGGGGCGATAACGATGTAAACAGCTAGCGTCAGGAGCGAACTGCAGATCAAAAAGAAGCGTGAGAAGCGTTCAAAGCTGAAATAGAAGCGAAGAAAGGCATAGCCCATGAGGATAATTGAAAGTATGGCAACTGCATGCTCCAGTGGCGGATAATAGCGAAAAATCGTAGGGAAGGAGATATATCCGCGAAAGCTGCCGTATTCGGCAGTAAACATAAAAAGTTCCCTGCTGGCGCCGACTGCGGCAGAAATCGAAAAATAGAGATGCCTGCGGTCTGCCGTGGTACGCCACATCAGCGAGGACACCAGTAAAAGCACCACCCAGAAGAAAGTAGCCAGAAGAAAGCGTACTACATTGTTGGCAGGGTCTCCCGGCCCGCCTCCAAATTGTGTTAGGATCAGAATCAGTTCCTGAAGCATGGGGGATCTCCATAATTCGCAGCGAGTTGCATTTACGATACGCTGAAAGACTGTTATATTATGGTTTTGGCTCTACCGTGTCAATCCGGCCTCTGTTGACTGCTCTCCTGTCTGAGACAAACAAAAAGCAGGGCAGGAGGTAGTCTTTCCTGCCCTGCTTATGCTGTTTGGTTTGACTATTATCGGGCAGAGAGTGAGAGATAGGTGACCGAGCCGTTTCTGAAGACAAGCAGCAGGACATCCTCTGCGGACTTGATTTTCGATACAATAGCCTCATAGTCCTTTGCGCTGGTTATCTTCCTGCGGTTGACTTCCACAATAACATCCTTGGGCAGCAGCAGTCCTCCGGCAGGGCTTCCCTCTTCGATGTCTGCAACAACAACCCCTGATATTCTCGCCGGTATATCGAGACTTTTTTTCAGTTCAGGGGTAAGCCCCTGCACAATGACTCCCTTGAGAAGATTGTCGAATCCTCCATGAAGCTTCTGCTGATCTGCCGGAAGTTCGGCAATGGCAACATCGAGTGCCTTAATTTTGCCGTCGCGCATGACTTTAATCGCAGCCTTTTTGCCGGGAGGAGTTGCAGCCACATTATTTCTCAGACTTGCAGGATCAGTCACTTCCCTGCCATCGAACTCTATGATGACATCGCCATTCTGAATCCCGGCTTTTTCAGCAGGGCTCTCTTCCACGACATCGCCCACAAGGGCTCCTTTATCGTCCTTGATATTGAACTGCTTTGCAAGATCAGGAGTGACAGGCTGTATTGATACCCCGAGCCAGCCCCTGACAACCTTCCCTTTCTGAATGAGGTTATCCATCACGGCCTTTGCCATGCTGCTGGGGATCGCAAAACCGATTCCCTGATAACCGCCTGAGGTGCTGAATATGGCCGTATTGATACCGATGAGTTCTCCTTTCACGTTAACGAGCGCTCCTCCTGAATTGCCGGGATTTATCGGGGCGTCAGTTTGAATAAAATCTTCATAGTCGGCAATGCCTACATTTGCCCTGCCTGTTGCGCTGACAATACCAGATGTTACCGTCTGGTTCAGTCCAAAGGGGTTGCCGACCGCAATGACGGTCTCCCCGACCCTCAGTCTGTCCGAATCACCGATCCTCAGCACAGGGAGATGGTTCGAATCTATCTTGATCACGGCAAGGTCAGTTTTTGTGTCTGTGCCGATCACCTTGCCCTTGAACTCTCTCTTGTCAGACAACTTGACCTTAATCTCATCGGCATCCTTGATCACATGGTTGTTGGTCAATATATAGCCGTCTTTATCCACTATTACGCCGGAACCGAGACCAGACGACTTATGTTCTCGCGGCCTTCTGGGCTGCCCGAATTCATCGCCGAAAAATCTCCGGAAAAACGGATCGTCAAAGAAGGGCGACTGCATGCCGGATATTTTTATCGTTTTTGTCGAAGAAATATTTACAACTGCAGGTTTCACGGCAGCAGCAACTTCGGCCATAGCTTTTCCTGTCCTGGAAAGGATATCAATAGACTCTTTCGATATAGCCGGTTCCTGCGTATGGCCGTTTGAGAGCAGATTGAAGTTTGAAGATATGCCGAGGCCTATGATAAGCCCGACCAGTATAAGTGTTGCAGCGTACATTAACGTGCGTTTTTTCTCTGTCATTTTTTTCACCTCATGAGTCTGTTGCAGTTTAATAGTCCTGAAATTCTGTTGTTTTGATGCAGTTCATGACTTTTCTCATTCCCAACCGGAGAACTGCTACTGCCCGGCCCTTACCTCAATTTTTCTTGTTTTTGCCTTTTCTGCCCTGGGAAGTATCAGTCGTAAAACACCATTTTTTACCGTAGCCTGGATCCTGTCCCTGTCGATCTCATCAGAAAGCGTAAAGCGGCGGTGATAGTCGCCGATGCCATACTCTGATATGACAAGCCTCATTCCCTGAGGGATATCCGGATCTACCTTTCCATAGATTTCGAGGATGTTCTTTTCAAGGGTAATATCCACGGAAGATTCATCAACACCGGGCATATCCGCGATTACTGTCGTTTCATCCTTGCCCTCGATGATATCTACTGCCGGAGTATAGACCCGCCGCTCACGCGTCCTTTCTTCCCGTTGTTCAGCGACTGCCTCTCTCGGCAGAACGATCGTGAGCACACCCTTCTGATACTTCGCCTCAACCCTGCTGTTTTCTACCCTGAAGGGCAGAACAATATTCTTCGAAAACTGCCCGGTCCAGCGTTCCCGCCGGTGATAAGTCTCTTCAGCCTTAGGATCATCACTATGGCGTTTCCCCTTGATCGTAAGCACCTCATCAGCGACCGAGATATCAATATCCTCACGATTCATCCCTGGCACCTCGGTTGTCACAACTGCCTTGTCAGCAGAAGTCCATGCATTAACATGCGGAAAATCACGGTCATTCTGTGAACCCATCCTCGATAAGTCCCTGCTCATTCGTTCGAACTCCCGCCAGGGGTCGATGAACCTTCCAAGTCTTTCAAATTCCGACCATAACATGTCTAATCCTCCTAATATAATGTTTTAAAACAACTAATTGGCACTCTTAATTGACGAGTGCTAATTTTATTTATCATAAAAAAACTGGCTCTGTCAAGCCCCCAAAAAGAGCATCACGTACCGTATTGAAATTACTGCAATGGATCTTACCTGAAGTGGATTTGAACACCTGTTTCTGCCCCAGATTCCGCTTCATGCTATAATCTCCCATGCGTTTTATTGCCGACCTGCATATCCATTCGAAATATTCCCGCGCAACCAGCAGGGACCTCAATCCCGAGAACCTCTGGAAATGGGCACAGCTCAAAGGCATCTCTGTAGTCGGTTCAGGAGATTTCACGCATCCGCAGTGGATCAAAGAACTTGAGGAGAAACTTGGGCCTGCAGGCAATGGACTTTTCAGCCTGAAAAAAGCCTTTGAAACAGATGACGTGCCTGACTCCTGCAGAGCAGATGTCTCGTTCATGCTTTCAGCAGAGATCAGCTGCATCTATAAGAAGAATGACAAGACCCGGAAGATCCATAGCGTCATTCTTGCACCCGGTTTTTCAGCGGCAGAGAAGATCAATGCCCGGCTGAAACAGATCGGCAACCTCCATTCAGACGGCAGGCCGATACTCGGGCTTGATGCAAAGGAGCTTCTTAAGATCGTTCTTGATATATCGCCTGATGCCATGGTCATTCCAGCCCATGCCTGGACGCCTCACTTTTCGGTCTTTGGCGCAGTATCCGGCTTTGACAGCCTTGAAGAATGCTATGAAGAACTGACGCCCCACATTCATGCCATCGAGACGGGCCTCTCGTCCGACCCGCTTATGAACTGGAGACTGTCCGCGCTCGACAATATCACGCTTATCTCGAACTCTGATGCCCACTCGCCGTCAAAATTGGGCCGCGAGGCAAATGTATTGGAGACGGAGATTTCGTATGGCGCAATCACTGATGCACTTAAGACACGGAAAGGATTTTCAGGGACGATCGAGTTTTTCCCTGAGGAAGGCAAATACCATTATGACGGCCACAGGGCCTGCGATGTGAGCTTTACGCCAAAGGAATCGATCAGGTATAACAACATCTGCCCGGTCTGCAGCAAGAAGCTCACGATCGGCGTTATGCATAGGGTCGATAAACTGGCCGACAGAGACGAAGGCTTTCGGCCAAAAGACGCGCCCCCCTTCCATTCGATCATCCCGCTCGTAGAGATTATCGGAGAGGCATTGAGTGTCGGCCCATCCAGCAAGAAGGTGGCGGCAATGTATTTTAATCTGCTTAGCGCTCTTGGAAATGAGTTTACGATCCTCCTGGATACCCCTCTTACTGAAATCGAAAACGCAGGTTCTGCAAAAATAGCCGAGGCCATTGCAAAAATGCGCTCCGGAGATATATCGATCGCTCCAGGATATGACGGCGAGTTCGGCAAGATCAGGATATTTGAACAATTCAAAAAGAAAGAGCCCAAAGGACAGACAAGCCTTTTTTAGATATCTTCACAGCCATCTTCCGTTTTTCTCCTGAAGCGATATAATGGTAATATGCATCATATTCAAAGGAGGCCTGCCATGAAAACATCTCTCTCTCTGATCTTCTGCATACTCTCAATTGTGCTTCTGACTTCCGTTGCCAATGCGACCATCCGTACTCAAGCTGTCGAATACAGGGATGGAGATGCGATTCTTGAGGGATACCTCGCGTACGATGATGACATGCACCACAAAAAAATGCCGGGAGTGCTAGTTGTACACGAATGGATGGGGCTCGGCGCGTATGAGAAAGGCAGGGCAGAGCAGCTTGCTGCCTTGGGCTATGTGGCCTTTGCAGCGGATATCTATGGCAAGGGCATCAGGCCGAAGGACGGAAAGGAGGCTGCGGAATTTGCCGGTAAATATCGCGGAGGCGACCGTAAGGTGCTCCGCTCCCGCGTAAATGCAGCGCTCGATGTCCTGAAAAAACAACTATTGGTAGATACGACAAAGACCGCTGCAATCGGATATTGTTTCGGCGGCACAACCGTGCTTGAGCTTGCGCGAAGCGGCGCCGACACTCTGGGCGTTGTGAGCTTCCATGGCGGCCTTGCCACCTCTATGCCCACTGATGCGAAGAATATCAAAGGCAAGGTGCTGGCTCTGCATGGCGGGGACGATCCCTTTGTAAAGGCCGAGGAAGTGCTGTCCTTTCAGGACGAGATGCGCAAGGCAGGTGTGGACTGGCAGTTTGTGAGTTATGGCAATGCTGTTCACAGTTTCAGCAATCCTGCTTCGGGCAATGACAACAGCAAGGGGGCTGCTTACAATGAGAAGGCTGACAAGCGGTCCTGGGCTGCGATGAAGACGTTCTTCAAGGAAATCTTCGGCGATAAGAAATGAGCGCGAAGATGAATTATCTTATCCTCTATGCCCATCCGAACCCCAAGAGCTTTAACCATGCCATCTTTGAGGCGGTCATGGACACACTCGCAGAGGCCGGGAAGGAAGTCTTTGTGCGCGATCTGTACGCACAGAATTTCAACCCTGTGCTGTCACTTAATGACCTGGCTGATATGATGCAGGGAAAGCTTCCGCCTGAAGTAAAGGCAGAGCAGGAGTATATCAGCTCAGCGGATATGGTCATTGTGATCTATCCGCTCTGGTGGGCAGGCATGCCCGCGATCCTGAAGGGATATATAGACAGGGTCTTTACCGAGGGCTTTGCCTATCGTATCAACGGGCCGGATCTTGAAGGCCTGCTGAAGGGGAAGAAGGTGCTGCTGATCACAACGACCGGTGCGCCGCAGGAGATGTATGAAGCGTCAGGCATGTTTAAAAGCATAGGCCAGACCACCGGAGAAGGCATCTTCCAGTTTACCGGCATGGAACTGATCGCACATAAATATCTCTGTGCAATACCATATGTAACGGATGAAGACAGGAGGAAGATGCTCGAAGAGGTGAGGGAATTGATTCAGAAAATACTGTTGTAAAACAATGCACCCAAAACGGCGAGGATGGTTTCATCGTTCCTCGCCGAATGTTTGTTCGCCCCTACGTCTTCCTTCCGCCTTCAACTCAGAAAAGGACCTGCAAAACCTCATCGATCTTTTTCAAAACCTTGATAATCCCTGCGGCCTGAGGCGCAGACAGCGACGGCAGATCGATCTTTTTCAGTGTCTCCTGCATCGCGTCAAAGGCGGGCTTTACACTCATATCATTATCCATGGAAAATTCAAAAGCCGTTTTAAGACTCTCGGAGATCTGCGAGTCTGCAGGTCTTGATGCGCCGGCCTTCTTCTTAGTCAACATCACGCAATTCCTGAAATCTCTCAGCCGCTCTGCTGCTGCCTTCATGGCATTGTCAGAATAGTTGAGCTTCTTCCGGTAGTGGCTGTACATAAGAAAGAATCGGATCTCCTGGGCAGAATAGCCTTTCTTGATGAGCATCTCCGTGTACAGGATATTACCCTTGGACTTGGACATCTTCTGGCCGTCAACATAAAGATGAGCACCATGCAGCCAGAACCGCGACATGGGATAGGGTTTGATCGATTCAAGTATGGCAAGGGAGTAGTCATGATGCCTGTACAGGTTGTCTATGCCGCCGCAGAAGGCAGCGAGGGTTCCGCTGAAATGGCGCAGTACCATGCTGGGGTCCTGCACGTTCCATGACGGCCTTCCCTCACCCAGTTCAGTCTTCCAGCAGGCCTTTTCGCTGATCTCGCAGCCGTGCCAGAGGACGAAATCTCCGTAGTTCCACTGTATGCCGGGATAGGTGTCCTTATGGAAACGTCTCTTCTTCTTCGGCCATTTTGACATGTCCAGTCCGAACAGTTTGCCGAAGCTGCGGACCTTCAGCGGGTCAAAGTAGATATTGCCGCCGAAGCTGTATGCAATCTTTCTTTCAAGCAGCCTCTTTATGATACAGACCGATTCGTCCACACATTCAGATGCACGGGGCATATACTGGGGCACCTTCATATTCAGCAGCTTCAGTTCTTTGATGAACTGCGCAATGTTTTTGTCGGTCAGTTTCTTTACCGAAGTTCCATATTTTTCTGCCTCTCTGATAGCCTTGTCCTCGATATCAGTGACCGCCATACCGCGCTCAACCGTGAAGCCCGAATATTCAAGGTACCGGACAAGGATATCCTCAAACAGAAAGGTCCTGAAATTGCCGATATGCGCACGCTGGTACACCGATGGGCCGCAGGTGAAGATTGAAGCACGCTTGTTGCCTACAGTCCTGAATGGTTCAAGTTTTCTGCCAAACGTATTGAACAATTTCAACATGGATAGTCCCCTCTTCGTAATTATGCTTATTCAACCTTCAGATGTTTCCACGATCCTTTATGGAACCGCGCTGACATTAGTATACCCTGTATACACATTGATATGACCATGGCCATCCAGACGCCTGAGGCGCCGTAATGCAGGACAAGCGCAAAAAACCATGCAAGAGGAAGTCTGATAAGCCACATGCATATACCGATCACCTTCAGAGTGCCCCGCGTGTCTCCTGCGCCCTGGAGCGCACCACCAAGAATAGCACTCATGGCCATAAAGGGTTCTGAAAACATATTGAACCGGAGATACCGCTCAGTCTCTTCAAGCACGTCCTGCCTGCTGGTTAGCAATGAGGCAAGCTGCCCGGCATTCAGGAAAAAGACAAGAGACAGCACGCTTATAATAAAGGCCCCGGAAAGTGCGATCTTCCAGCCTGCCTTTTCAGCCCGCCCAGGATCGCCTGCCCCAAGGTTCTGCCCAATAAGCACCGAAGCGGCCATATTCAGGGCAAAAGCAGGCAGATAGATGATCCCTTCGATCCTGAGCCCGTTGGATATGGATGCAAGGGCAGTAATGCTGCTGTCTTCAAGCCTGCCGAGTATGTTATAAAGGACGATGCTGCCTGCATTCCAGGTTATCTGGAGCATTGCAGCAGGCCATCCTATCCGTATGATCTTCCCTATCGTCTCCACCGAGGGTTTCCATGCCTCTGCAAAGAGCGCCCTCCATCTGCTAAAGCTGAAGAAGAGAAGGTTTAAGATCATGCCGATCATCAGAGATATCGCCGTAGCGGTTGCGATCCCCTTATAGCCGAGAGCCGGAAAGGGGCCGAGACCAAAGACTAGGCAAAAAACCGTGATCACGTTGATAATGGTCACAGCAGACATAGTCATGAGCGGTTTTTTTACTTCACCACTGGCGTTGAATATGGCATTGGATATGATCAGCACGTAGTTGGGTGCAAGGGCAAGCACAAAAATCCTGAAGAAGTCCCCGGCGATCTTTCTGATCTCGTATGGAACGCCCGCAAGGGCAATGATCTGCCTGTACATCAGGAACCCGGCAGTTGCAAGGATGACTGCGCAGACAAGGCTGAAGAGCAGGGACTGTCTGGCAATATGCAGCGCACGCGGATGATCATTGGCGCCGACAGCCCTCGAAATAAGCGCAAGGGTTCCGATGCTGACTGCATTGGCAACGATGACCACAAGAAAATAGAGCTGGCTGATGAAACCGACGGCAGCCTGGATCTGAGGGTTAAGCAGCCCGGCAACGTAGATATCCGTGAATCCGACAATAAAATTCAGGACCATGATGATCAGCATGGGCCATGAAAGCCGCCAAATGCTTTTCCAGAGACTCCCTGAAATGATACTTGCCTGCACTACCCGCGTCACTGACATAGGACTATTCTACCAGCAGGATCGCATCCAGGGGAGCCGGACTCCAATTATTGGTTATGACAGGAAAGACAGAGTTTTTCTCGGCCCATGCGGAGCATTGCTCCGTTGGCGTTGGAATGTGGATCATGGCAGGTCACACAGGTCATCTTCCCTTCGGTCAGGGGCAGACCCGGAACCGGCGAGGAGATGATAACATCGACCTTATGTTCAGCAGGACCTTTCCTGTCTGGATGGCATTCCAGGCAGAGCTTTGTTATCGGCTCTTTCAGCACCAGTTCACCGTCTGCGCCATGTGACGTATGACAGGTCAAGCAATCCTTCTTGATCTCCGGCATATTCCCCTTTATAGCCGTGTCTGTTGACGATAAGATTGCCGAACAGCCAGGCAGAAGCATGATAAGAACCAGTATTTGAAGCCGGGAAAATGTTGCGGAGCATTTCATGAACGTATTGTATCACAGGGGCTCGATTTCAGGCCGATGTCAGCCAAATCCGGAGACATCGGTTCATAGATAGCCTGGCAGAGAAAAAAAGATATAGTCAATTAGTTAAGCAATCTATTGACAATGCGACAAATAACAGATAAAATAATCTAACTAAAGCGGATTCTGTATATTTGCTGCAGCAAACGCAGAAACAGGTTGTTAAGTCAGGTTAAGTCTGTGCGGGTGATATACCCTCCATCCCGCGCGGAATACAGCCTGGGGGCACTCCCCGATACCAGCCCTCAGGTTATAGATGGCCCTCGCAAGAGGGCCTTTTTTATTCCTCCAGCGTTATCGCCTCTACAGGGCAGTTCTCTTCAGCAGCTTCGCAGCAGCCGGTATAATCGCAGGCTTCTTCATCGATCACCCTTGACTTGCCGATCTCAGGGTCAACATGAAACACTGCGGGACAGATCTCTTCACACCTGCCGCAACCGATGCAGGCGTCTTCATCAACAATAACTCTCATCGCATCTCCTCAATCACCGCAGCAGATAGCAGCGGGAACATGATCTCATGATGACCGGTGAGGGCAAAGTTTTGACCGCAGCTCATGGTCGGCCTTTTCAGCACGTTCTCTTTCGGCCGGTAATGCTGGATAAAATCCATATTCACGGTCGTTATCTTCTCGACCTTGTTGCCGAGGTTCCGTGCAACATTGAGTGCCTTCAGAAAGACCTCAGGCAGTATGACCGCAGAGCCGAGGTTGATATAGACGCCACCTTCAAGATCGGCAATAACAGAGGCAAGAAGCCTGAAATCGTCCATGCTTCCCTTGCCGATAGCCGCACCATCTGCCTCAGGATGCATATGGATGATGTCCGTCCCCATGGCAACGTGAACCGTTGCCGGAATGCCAAGCTCATGCGCCTGACAAAATATGCTCTTCTCCCAGAACCTGAATTTTGCGCTGCGGATATATTCGCCCACTGACTTGCCGATGCCGTATCCTTTTTTAACGCCTTTATTGATCGCAAGGTTCAGCCCCCTGCCCGTCTCCTTTGACATGCCGAACGTTCCGCTGCAGAGTTCGCGCGCAACGTCTTCTGAGGTATGACCTGCCATGGCTATCTCAAAATCATGAATGGTGCAGGCCCCGTTGGCAGCAATTGCGGTGATAATCCCTTTTTTCATAAGGTCGATAATAATCGGCGAAAGGCCAAGCTTTATCGGATGGGCGCCCATGCCGAGGATAACCGGCCTTCGGTCTTTTCTCGCCTGCACAATGGCAGAGACAACAGATTTGAAGTCACGCACTGCAGAGAAATCAGGCAGTTTGTCGAGGAAGTTCGAAAATGAGTCGCCCCGCTCCGGGACACCGGCAAAGGAGCTGACCGATACCTTGCTCTTCCTTCCGGAGAGGGAATAGGTCTTGACTGATTTCAGGGATAAGGGTTTATACTGTTTCATGGAATAAATTGTAGCACATAAGCTTCAGACCTTGCACATAGCCATTCTCCCGCTTCCGCATTGCTTTAACAGGGTCTTTTATGGTATAAAACAGGACTTTTCCATCAAGGAGGACAGCACATTGGCAGCAAAAGCACCGGTAAAAAGAAACTTATCAGCAGAGAAAAGAGCTCGGCAGGCAGAAGCAAGAAATGCCCGTAACAGAGCGGCAAAAAGCACGATCAAAGGGGCCACAAAGGCGGTCGAGGCATCGGTAAAGGCAAACGACAAAGATGCTGCAGCCAAGACTTTGAAGGCTGCCATCAAGACCATCAGCAGCGCAAAGTCAAAAGGTATACTCCACAGGAATACCGCTGCACGCAAGGTATCCAGGCTGACAAAAAAGGCTAACGCACTGGCGAAAGCTTAAGCAGTTTGACCAGAAGCAGTTCAAAGGGATAGAATCCCCCGGTCTTTATGCCCAAGTCTGCACTGTTCAGCAGGCGAAATACTTCATACAGATAGTTCCGCTCTTTGGGGGAATTTTTTCCCCCTGACATCTGTGCATACTGCCAGTTCAATGCCCCCAGCAGCGCATAGGGCTCCTCGGTCTCCCGTAAAATACTGTAGATCCTGAAAACCTTTTCCTTGTCCCGATTACGGATCGCATTGATAAGGTCAAACGCACCGAAGATCCGTTTACCTTCAATGATCTCGGCAATGTCGCCCTTTTCTATTTCAGGTTTCCCGACAAGAGTCAGTTTCTCTATCTCTGTCGAAAGCATGCCAAGGTCAGGTCCGATCACCGCAAGAAGGTATTGAGCCGCATCTCCTGAGAGCTTCAGACCCTTCAGCCTTGCCTTTTCTGCGATCCAGGCAGGCATGTCGCCTTCCCTGATATCAAGACTGATCTGTTTGACTCCCCTGAAGCTCTCTTTTGCATCCTTCTTCAGGCTCCCTTCATACAGGAGCACCAGCACAGAACTCCCGGACGGACCCTGCAGATAGGTTTCAAGCTTCTTAAGGTCCTTCTTCACAATCTTATGGGCATTTTCAATGACAACATATTTGCGGCCGCCAAAAAATGGGACCGTATTTAATACATCCAGTATCTGGTCAAAGGCCGTCTTTTCCTGCTCAGAGGAGAGCATATCAAAAGACTGAAAATTGAAGTCAAGTTCCTCATGCGGGATTAAGCCCTTGATAAGAGAAACCGCTTCTGCATGCAGAAAACGGTCGGATGCATTAAAAAGATAGCAGGGAGAGGGAAGACCTTTTTTTATTTCATCGACAAGATTTTTGTAGCTCATTGATAGATCAGTGCGCCTATGAGCCCCACGGCAATATCCGCCACTGCCTTATCTTCAGCCATGTCCCGGGAACCCAGGAGCACGGCCATATCCCCGGCCCCTGAAGACGAGACAATAAAGGGTGGCATCACCTTTTTTATCTCGCGCATCTTTCCATTGCTGTCTCTGTAGGTGAAGTCAGCATCAATGACAATCCTGTATTCAACGGTTATGTCCTTCTTTTCGGAAAGGCTGGACATTTCGAATCTGCGGACAACTCCGGACAGGACATTCCCGGCAGAAGGGTCAACCGTGATGCCATTTCTGGTGAATTCCCTTACAAGCGCCTTATGCAGTTTATCCTGCAGTTTCGGCTCTACCGAGTAGTTCTCGATCTTGCCTATCCTGATCTCGGTAAACGGCAGATCTGCCTTGCGATGAAGAGAATATCCGCAGCCTGAGGTCATGCAAACAGCAAGATAGGCCAACAACCCCAAAACGACAGATACCATTATCCGTCTGCTGCGCGCCATCATCCCCCCACAACGATATTTACAAGACGGCCCTTAATCACAATAACCTTTTTAATGGCCTGTCCGCCGATAAACTCGCCAACCTTACTGTCCTTGAGCGCTCGCTCTTTTACATCATCGTCCGGCAGTCCGGCAGGAATCATAAGCTTGCCCCTCAGCTTGCCATTGATCTGGATCACAAGCTCGATCTCCTCATCTTTTGCGATCTCCTCATCCCAGACCGGCCAGGGCATTTCCGAGGCGTTTTTCTTATGGTCCATCTGGGCCCAGAGCTCCTCAACAATATGCGGGGTAAAGGGAGACAGAAGCAGGAGAAGATTTTCGACCGCAAACGTGTATGCCTGCAGCTCCTTTTCATTGCCGGGCTCGAAGCCTACCAGTTCGTTCACCAGTTCCATCATCGCAGCAATTGCGGTATTAAAATGATAATCTTTTTCAATATCTGCGGTAACTTTCCTGATCGTCTGGTGCGTCTTTCTAAGAACTGCTCTTGCGGTCTCCGAGAGTTCGGCTGAACCGGCAGCAGCCTTCTTCAATGCATCGGCATGCTTCCGGGCAACTGACCAGACCCTGTTCAGAAAACGATAGGCTCCATCAACGCCCTTGTCAGACCAGTCAAGGTCTTTTTCGGGCGGAGCGGCAAAAAGGGAGAAGAGCCTCGACGTATCAGAGCCGTATCGGTTTATGAGATAGTCAGGATCAATTACATTGCCCTTTGATTTGGACATCTTTGCGCCGTCCTTGATGACCATGCCCTGTGTCAGCAGGTTTACGAAGGGCTCGCTAACATCAATAATGCCGAGATCGCGGATCACACGGGTAAAGAACCGCGAATAGAGAAGATGAAGAACGGCATGCTCAACGCCGCCGACATACTGGTCCACAGGCATCCAGTATTGCAGGGGGTTGGAGTTTGAGAGTTGGGGGTCAGTCAGTGCACTGTTTTTTTCGCCAATCCCAAATCCCAAATTCCCATTCCCTTCCTTTAAACAATAGGCGACAAAATACCAGGAAGAGTCCACAAAGGTGTCCATGGTATCTGTCTCGCGCCGTGCTTTTCCACCGCACTTCGGACAGGCAGTCTGAAGAAACGCGTCCGATTCCTGAAGCGGAGAACCGCCGGTGCCGGTAAATTTCACATCTTCGGGCAGTATCACCGGCAGGTCCTTCTCGGGTACAGGCACAATCCCGCAGTTGTCGCAGTAGATCACCGGAATAGGTGTTCCCCAGTACCGCTGCCGCGATATACCCCAGTCACGCAGTTTGTAGTTAATAACCTTCTTGCCAAGGCCCTTTTCTTCGAGATAACCGGCGATCTTCTGTTTTGCATCAGCGCTATGGAGGCCGCTGAACTGCCCTGAATCAAGAAGAATTCCCTCGTCTTCATAAGCTTCTTTTAATCCCTGGCTCCCGACTTCCTGCGGCCTTCCTATGACCTGTCTCACCGGGAGTCCGTATTTTTCTGCGAATTCAAAATCGCGCTGATCATGGGCAGGAACCGACATGATCGCGCCGGTGCCGTATTCCATCAAAACAAAATTCGCAATATAGACAGGGATCTTTTCATTATTCATCGGATTGATACAGTATGCCCCGGTGAAAAGACCAACCTTTTCGTCGACCTTGCCGTATTGAGATCTCACCTGCTCAAGCGCGTCTTTATCGGCAACAAGCTTCTCAGCAAGCGGATGCCCGGGAGAAAGGCAGAGAAAGGTCGCGCCAAAAAGCGTATCTGGTCTCGTGGTGAATATTCTTATATTCTGGTCGATCCCCTCAACACTGAAATCTACCTCAGCGCCATGGCTCTTGCCGATCCAGTTCTTCTGCATAAGCACGACCTTCTCAGGCCAGCCAGACAGGGAATCACAGCCGCTCAGAAGTTCTTCCGCATAGTTGGTTATCCGCAGAAACCACTGTTCAAGCTTCTTCTGCACCACAACGCTGTCGCAGCGCCAGCATTTCGTATCAATCACCTGCTCGTTGGCAAGAACGGTTGCACAGGAATGGCACCAGTTCACGTATGAGGACTTTCTATAGGCAAGTCCTTTTTCGAGCATTTTGATGAAAAACCACTGGTTCCACCGGTAATATTCAGGGCTGCAGGTTGCCACTTCCCTGGACCAGTCATAGCTCAGACCGAGCTTCTTGAGCTGGCCTTTCATATAACTGATGTTCTCATACGTCCACTGCGAAGGGTGGACATTATGCTTGATCGCAGCATTCTCAGCCGGCATGCCAAAGGAGTCCCATCCCATGGGATGAAGGACATTATACCCCTGCATCCTTTTATATCGGGCAATCACATCGCCGATGGCGTAGTTGCGCACATGGCCCATATGGATCTTTCCGGAGGGATAAGGGAACATTTCCAGACAGTAGAATTTTTTGCGCGAGTCATCCTGGTCAGTTCTGAAAAGATTTCTCTCTTCCCAGTACTGCTGCCATTTTGGTTCGATAGTTAATGGATCGTATCTCTCTTCCACAGACCGTTGCCTCCGGAAATATTCAGGGATTAATAATGATTTTTCAGGAATTACGACAGCTATTATAGCATAGCGCTTATACTGAAAAGGTTCGACGGGATTAGATAAGCAATTCCTAGAAGTTTATGCCGAGGTCCGGGAAAAACGTTGTGAGCTGACGGACGTTATTGGTTAGGAGCAAAACGCCAAAGGCAATAAGTACAATGCCGCTGATCAGCATAATGACCCTCATATATTTTCGGATCCTGGCAGAATAGCTCAGGAACGAGTTAAACATAAGAGAAGAGACGAAAAATGGCAGGGCAAGGCCAAGAGAATAAACCGAAAGCAGTTTGAAGCCATATGCAGCAGACCCCTTTGAACCGGCATAAAGCAGGATCGTACCAAGGATCGGGCCTATGCAGGGGGTCCAGGCAGCGGCAAAGGTCATGCCGACCAGAAAAGTTCCCACGTACCCGGCAGGTTTTCCGGACAGATGAAATTTCCGTTCCCGGGTCAGGAAATCCAGTCTGATAATGCCTGAGACAAAAAAACCAAAAAAGATGACCACCACCCCGCCGATAATCCTTATCCAGTCCTGGTAATGTAAGAGGAACCCGCCGATCATCGAAGACGATGCCCCAAGTGCTATAAAAATCAGGGAAAAACCTGCGATAAAGGCAAGCGAATTCGTTATCGTCAGAAACCGGATGCGCTTGCGGTCAGTTCCCTCTTTCAGGTCTTCGAATGAGACACCGGTGATGAAGGTGATATAAGACGGAACAAGGGGAAGCACGCAGGGAGAGAGAAAAGATAGGACACCCGCAGCAAATGCAAGGGAAAAAGAGACATCCTTCATCTGCACATTCCTTCGGTCAGCGCGCAGTCCTCGGTGCTGCCCTTGATCTTCTCTATTGCATGCGGTATCACATCCATAATCGCGTCTAATCCTTCTTTCACTGCCTTTGGACTTCCAGGCAGGTTGATGATTAATGTCTTGCCCTTACTACCTGCCACGGCGCGGGAAAGCATAGCCCTGTTCGTCTTCTTAAGCCCTGCCATCCGCATTGCCTCGGCAATGCCCGGAATCTCCCTGTCGATCACCTCAAGCGTTGCATCCGGCGCCACATCCCTTGGTGAGAGTCCGGTGCCGCCGGTAGTGATAACAAGATCAACGTTGTTACTGTGCTCGATCAGTTTTTCTTTAATCAATTCTTTTTCGTCGGGGATTATCACGTAGTGAAGCACTTCTGCACTGATCGTCCTGAGCATATCCCTGATCAGGGGGCCGCCCAGGTCCTCGCGTTCGCCGCGGGAGCCTTTGTCACTGAGAGTGAGTATGGCTGCTGTTATCATGATCCGGAAGGCTTTGCTATGATAGTGACATTGTCACCATTTCTGACTGTACCGCCTTTGATGACCTTGATAAAAATGCCCTCTTTCGGCATGACACAGTCTCCTGCCTGATAGTAGATTGCACAGCGGGTATGACATTCCTTACCGATCTGGCTCACCTCGGCGATAATATCCTGCCCAATCTGCAGGCGTGTTCCTATAGGCAGGGAAACAAGGTCAATGCCTTCGGTGGTGATATTCTCCGCAAAGTCTCCAGCCTTCACATCCAGGCCCTTGTCCTGCATCTTCTTTATGCTTTCGCGTGCGAGGAGACTGACCTGCCGGTGCCATTGCGAGGAGGCGTGGGCATCTCCCTCAATACCGAAATCCGTGCGGAGCACCGCCGCTTCAACAGGCTTCTTCCGCATCCCTTTCTTCTCGCTGATATTAATAGATACTACTTTGGCTTGCATGCCATTAGACTACCACAGAGGTTCTCAAGGGGACAAGATACGAAGGGCCAAACGTGTCTACTCTTCGACATAAAAAAGGCCATATCCCTTATTCTTCCGGGATACGGCCTTTTAATGATTATTCGATGAAAACTGTTACGTGCCTTCCTGCCAGCTTGCGAGGTAATTCTTCTGTGCAGTGGGATGGATATATTCATCCCCGCCGCAAGGTTATGCTGATAACTACCGGCTAATAGCGGTAGTGCTCGGTCTTGTACGGTACGTTCAGCGGCACGCCGATATAGGCGGCCTGCGCATCGGTGAGCGTCGTCAGCTGCGCGTTGAGCTTCCTCAGCTGCAGGCGCCGGATACTTTTTGGAGCCCTTCTGCGCTTCAGTCCACAACTCGATCTGCGCGATGGTCTGGTTGGCGAAGGAGGACGACATCACGTAGGATGGATGACCCGTGGCGCAGCCGAGGTTCACCAGGCGGCCTTTGGCCAGCAGAATGATGCGGTGCCCATCGGGGAAGATTACGTGGTCGACCTGCGGCTTGATCTCCTCCCACTGGTATTTCTCGATCGAGGCGACGTTGATCTCGGAATCGAAGTGGCCGATGTTGCAGACAATGGCCTGATCCTTCATCTTCACCAGGTGCTGGTGGTCGATGACGTGGTAGTTGCCGGTGGCGGTGACGAAGATGTCAGCCTTGTCGCACGCGTAGTCCATGGTGACGACGCGATAGCCTTCCATCGCCGCCTGGAGCGCGCAGATCGGATCGATCTCGGTGATCCAGACCTGGGCCGAGAGCGCCCGCAGCGCCTGGGCCGAACCCTTGCCCACGTCGCCGTACCCGCAGACCACGGCGATCTTGCCAGCGATCATGACGTCGGTGGCGCGCTTGATGCCATCCACGAGCGATTCGCGGCAGCCGTAGAGGTTGTCGAACTTGGACTTGGTGACCGAGTCGTTGACGTTGATCGCGGGGATCCTGAGTTCGCCCTTCTCGTGCATCTGGTAGAGGCGATGCACGCCCGTGGTGGTCTCTTCCGTGACACCCTTGATCTGCGCCAGACGTGTCGAGTACCACTTCGGGTCCTGCTTGAGCTTCTCCCTGATGCTGGCGAACAGCACTGTGGCTTCCTCGCTGTCCGGCTTGTCGAGCACCGTGATGTCCTTCTCAGCCTTCGATCCCAGGTGCAGGAGCAGCGTGGCGTCGCCGCCGTCGTCGAGGATCATGTTGGAATAGCCGCCGTCCGGCCATTCGAAGATGCGGTGCGTGTAATCCCAGTATTCGGGCAGGGTTTCACCCTTGACCGCAAACACCGGCGTGCCGCCCGCTGCAATGGCCGCGGCCGCGTGGTCCTGCGTCGAAAAAATGTTGCATGAGGCCCAGCGCACCTGCGCGCCGAGCGCGGTCAGCGTCTCGATCAGCACAGCGGTCTGGATCGTCATGTGCAGGCTGCCGGTGATGCGCGCGCCTTTCAGGGGCTGGCTCCTGGCGTATTCCTCGCGGATGGCCATGAGACCTGGCATCTCGGTTTCGGCGATCTTGATCTCTTTGCGGCCCCAATCAGCCAGTTTGATGTCTGTGATAACGTAGTCTTTTGCTGCAGTAGTCATGGTATTCCTCCCATTCGGTTTTTTGAATGGGCGCCGTTTCTGTTGAACCACTCCATCGAGCCTGACAGACGCACCTTCCGGTGACTGCTGCAGCGCCCCTCGACGCAGTCACGCAATATTGAGGGCAACCCCGCAGGGCTGCCCTATAATTTCACACAGCAATGCATCCCGGATTTCGGCTTTTATTCCGCGTACCGAAATCCGCATTCCGCATTACTACAGTCCTGCTTCTTTCTTCAGCTCCGCTGCCTTGTCAGTATTTTCCCAGGTGAAATCAGGATCGTTCTTGCCGAAGTGGCCGTATGCTGCGGTCTTCTTATAGATCGGCCTTCTCAACTGAAGATGATCGATGATCCCCTTAGGCGTAAGGTTGAAGTTCTTGCGGATGAGCTGCGCGATCTTCTCTTCTTCGATCTTGCCTGTCTCATGGGTATCAACAAGGATCGAGACCGGCTCAGGCACGCCGATGGCATAGGCAAGCTGCACTTCTACGCGGTCTGCAATACCGGCCGCGACAATATTCTTTGCGATGTACCGGGAGATATATGCGCCTGAACGGTCGACCTTCGTGGGATCCTTGCCGGAGAATGCCCCGCCGCCATGGCTTCCGACGCCGCCGTAGCTGTCAACAATGATCTTTCTTCCGGTCAGACCGGTGTCGCCCATCGGGCCTCCCACAACAAAACGGCCGGTCGGGTTGATATAGTATTTCACGGTCTCTTCATCAAGCAGTTCATGCGGCACAACAGGCTTGATGACCTTTTCGATGATGTCCTCACGCATCTCTTTCATATGCACATCAGGGCTGTGCTGGGAAGAAACCACAATAGTGTCAATGCGGAACGGCTTGCCGTCCTTATACTCAATGGTCACCTGTGACTTGCCGTCAGGCCTGAGATAGCCAAGGATGTCCTGCTTTCTCACTTCAGAGAGCTTCATCGCGATCTTGTGTGCAAGCATGATCGGCATCGGCATCAGCTCAGGCGTCTCGTTGCAGGCAAAGCCGAACATAAGTCCCTGGTCTCCTGCGCCGCCGGTGTCAACACCCATCGCAATGTCGCCTGACTGCTGGTCAATGGAAGTGATGACCGAACAGGTTTCGTAGTCAAAGCCGTATTTTGCGCGTGTATAACCGATATTCTTTATCGTCTCCCTGACAATGTCCGGGATATGCACATAGCAGGAGGTCGATATCTCGCCGGCAACAAAGGCAAGGCCGGTAGTTACCAGAGTCTCGCACGCAACCCTGGCTACCGGGTCCTGCGCAATGATCGCATCAAGGACAGAATCCGATATCTGGTCAGCTATCTTGTCCGGATGACCTTCAGTTACTGATTCTGATGTAAAGAAATAGTCTTTTTTGGGCATGGAAGCGCTCCTTTCTGATACAGCAATTGCATATTTTAATCTTTTTATGAGGAAAAAAAAAGACAATTACCGCCTCTGGACCAAAGCAGCCGCAACTATCTCAGTTGACGACTATCGCGTTTGCTGGCAAGATCGTTGCAAATAAGGCCAGGGGAAAGGCAGGAAGCGAACCGGGATCGCCGATAAAAATCACTCTTTCCTGTCCAGAATCTCCCGTATTGTTTTCAGAAATCTTTTCATCATAACCGGTTTCTGCATAAAATAAAGATGAGGATCTTCCGCAATCCCTTTTTTCCGGATTATATTGTCAGGGTACCCGCTCACAAACAGCACCTTAACATCAGACCGTATCTGCCTTATCTCATCCCATGCCTCCTTCCCACTCTTTTTCGGCATAATAACGTCAAAAAGCAGAAGGTCGATCCTTTCCCGGTTTGCGCTGAACTGCCTTACCGCCTCTGCCCCGTCCTGTGCTTCCAATACTGCATATCCGAAATGCTCAAGCATATCTTTCGTAAGTTTTCTTACATTCGGATCATCGTCAGCAAGCAATATGGTTTCGGTCCCGCGCGGGCTCGCCTCTGTATCAGCCTCTTTGACTTCAGACGACTCATGATGAACAAGTGGCAGATAGACCTTGAATGTCGTGCCCTTGCCCGGTTCGCTGCAGAAATTGATATATCCGTTATGTTGCTGCACAATCCCGTACACAATAGCCAGACCCAGGCCAGTGCCTTTACCCACCTCTTTCGTAGTGAAAAACGGCTCAAATATCTTCTCGCATATTTCCTGATCCATACCTTTGCCTGCATCAGAGACTGAAATGAGCGCATATCTGCCGGGCTTTCCAGATCCATGCGCATGGGGAAATTCATTGTCTGCCTCAAAAAGCGCTGTTCGTATAGCCAAGGGGCCTCCATCTGGCATGGCATCCCGCGCGTTCGTAACAAAGTTCATCAGCACCTGCTCGAGCTGTCCGTAATCTCCCATTACCATCAGTTTTTCATCAGCAAGGATAATAGTTGCCTCAATATCCGCACCGATAATCCTGAGCACCATTTTCTGCATTCCCCTGACCAGATCATTGACATCAACAGGCCTCAGTTCCCTGGCCTGTTTTCTGCTGAAAATCAGCAGCCCCTCGCTAAGGTGGGTCGCACGCTCTGCCGCGGCAAGGATCTCCTTCAGATAGGGCATCATGGAGTCGCCTTCCGGCATCTTCACCTCCATCAGGTTAGCGTATCCCACTATTACACTGAGGATATTATTGAAATCGTGCGCAATACCTCCGGCAAGGGTCCCGATTGCCTCAAGTTTCTGGGAGTGACGCAGCTGATTCTGAAGATTCCTCTGATCCTCCTCGGCCTGTTTGCGCTGGGCAAGGGCATTCTCAAGCTCCTTCACCTTTTCCTCAAGTTTGTTTGCCACGATGTTGCTGTATTTCAAAAGATAGTCGTGATCTTCTTTGATGGGTACAGCCCGCAACTCCGTCATATCTCTGAGACGGCACCCCTTTACAATATTGTTCAGCTCGTCCCAGAATTCGACAAGGTCTTTGGGCTTGATGATAAAGGCATCTGCGCCCAATGAAATCGCAAGCGCAGCTTCTTCTTCCCCCGTATAGGTGGCAGAATAAAAGACAAACGGAACGGACTGCAGCGCCTTATCAGTCCTGACAGCTCTCAAAAACTGGAAACCGTCCATCCGGGGCATGAGCGCATCCGAAATGATCAGGTCGGGCAGATGAAGGGCCACTAGCTCAAGGGCCTCCTGACCATCGGCAGCTTCTGTCACCTGACAGCCGTGGTGTTCAAGAAGGCACCGCAGGATCTTCCTGTCATCAGCATTGTCATCAGCAATCAGGGTCTTCATTCAGCCTCCTTGGAAAGTGCTTCCAGCCAGTTCATCTATTGAGACCTTTTCAGCCGATTGATCTCTTCCCGGACCGTTGCGGCACATTCAGGGCAGTACCCATGGGTAAACTCAGCGTCCGTGTGCTCAGAGACATAAGACTCGACCTGTGTCCAGTATCCTTTATCATCACGGATCTTCTTGCAGGAGGAGCATATGGGCAGAAGACCGTTCAGGGTCTTAATGTGACTCAGGGCATTCGTAAGTTCCCTGATAACATCTTCCTTCTCGGCCTCTGCACGCCTGCGGACGATAATTTCATCCTTAAGGCTGTTTACCGAGGCGTTGAGGTCCTGCCGCATGCTGTCGAACGATTTCGCAAGGTCGCCGATCTCATCACTGGCCGCCACCCTGATTTCAGAGGTAAAATCGCCTTTCCCGATCTTCAGGGCAGCATCGCGCAGCTGTATAACAGGAAAGACCATATTTCTGAAGAGAAACCATAAAGTCAGCATTCCGATAGCAGCGATCAGCACACTGATCATGAATATCGTATTTTTCCCCCTGTCGACAACCCTGACAACGGCATCAATACTCTTCCTGATCTCATGCTCTTCATTGACTACCAGCGAGTCAAACTGACCTGAAAGCAGGCGGTCTATTTCATTCAGTTCAGTGCGCAAACTGACCATATCACCGTTTCTGTTCTTAATTGCAGACCGATTCATTGCAGCCTCGCCTGTCTTTTCCATCCGGTCAAAAAGAGGTACCATACTGCGAATTGCGGCTATCTCCCGCTGGTCCTCCTTTTTCTTCTCCTCTTCCTGTCCGTCGGGTGATTCCTGCGTCCAATCGTCAAGCATCCCGCGGATTTTTTTTCTGAAATCTTCGAACTGGCTTCTATCGAACCGGTATGAGCTCCCGGCAAAGACATGAAGGATGTCCAGATACTGACTGGAGAAGAACCTCGAAATTTTCTGGATCTGGAGCGCATGCTCAAGCTCATGGGACATATCCCTGAGATGGATATCAGTCTTGAGAAGAGGAATTACCGCGGTCTGCTGAAGACTGCTGAAGAGCAGAGGAAGATCTTCTTTGACTTCTGTCTCAAGCTCCTTAATTATGGCATCTGCATGGGGCAGGAGCTCCTGTCTGATACTGCCGTCTATCATGTCCATCACCCTGACAGCTGCAGGTGCATTCCCTGTTTCGGCGAATTCCACCGCGCTTTTTGACAGGTCCTGTATCCGTCTTGAGGTCTCTGTCACCTTATTGAGACGACCGTTCAGCTGCCCTCTCTTTTCCGGGGTAAACTCTGCAGAAAGAAAGGCTGTCTGCCATCTGCCAAGGATTTCTCCTGCATGTCTGCTGAGCAGATCAAACTCCTTTCGGCCTGATCTATCCCTGCCGTTTAGAACAAGCTTTGCTACTTCATGCTGCTGCTCGTAGATGGTTCTGACAAATTTTTCCGCCTCCATTATCTGAACAATGTCGTATCTCACATCACTCATAAGGGACTTCATCTCCCGGTATGGAGCATTAAGGACATAAATCAACATTCCCACAACGATCAGGAAAAGCACAATGAAGAGGCCGAATTTTTTTCTGAGTGTGAGTTTCATCCCCGCTTAACGCCTCCTGACCAATCATATCACGAATAGGGAAAAGGGGACAGACAGGCTATCGAATAAACTCCCTGAGGGCAGTGGAAAACATGATCGGCTCAAAACCAAAGTTCCTTCTGATGATATCAACAGCCGAGATATTGTCCTGTTCAAGCAGGCGAAGCTGGTCGGTCGTAACCAGCGGAGAAGGGAAAAACCGCTCGAGGATCGAGGCACTGAGCTTCATAAACCCCATCGGAATACTGAACGTCGGCCTCCTGTGGCCCATGGCCTTTGAGAGACTTTCAACGATCTGACGATACGAGAGATGCTCAGGTCCGCCGATATCAAAGGACCCGATGAATTTTGCCGGATCATCAATGACCATGCCAATGCAGGCGAGCCAGTCTCTTATATAGATCGGCTGGAATTTCGCCTTGCCCTCTCCCGGCAGAGGAATGACCGGAGAAAACTTCAGCATCTCCATGATCTTTTTCGTGAACCCGTCCCAGGGACCGATGATCAGGGACGGCCGGAATATGGTATACGACAGACCGCTCTGCTTGACGATCTCTTCAGCCTCTGCCTTTGTCTTCAGATACCCTGACCAGGAGGACATGTCCGCCCCCAGTGCTGATTGATAAAAGAAATGCCCGGCCCCGGCGCGTTGTGCTTCTTCAATCAGATTTTTTGTGCCATCTACATGGACGGCATGAAATGCAGAGGTGCCTTTTTCTTCTATAATCCCGACGAGATGAATGACTATGTCTCCAGGATTGAGAAGACCCTTCAGGGTATGGGGCTGCGTAATGTCGCCCTGGACGACCTCTGCGCCCTTCCGGATGAGCAGATCCTTTGCCTTCCCGGAATGAACCAGACATTTGAGCTTATGCCCTTTTGAAAGGAGAAAATCTACAAGATGCCCGCCGACAAAGCCTGATGCGCCGGCAATAACAATCATTTCATATGTATGAGTTCTTTGAACTTCTCAAAGGAAGCCGCCTCTATTTCTCTATGGGTACTGTTGCCGTGGCTGTCCATGGTAACAATGGCGGGAAAGTCCTTTACTTCAAAGATCCACATTGCCTCAGTTGTGCCAAACTCTTCAAGCCTCCAGGAGTCAATGGTCCTGACGATCCTGTCTGCAAGATATGCGGCTGCGCCGCCAATGGTCTGAAGGTATACACACCCTGCTTCCTGCAGCGCTTTAGCGGTCTTCTCCCCCATGCCTCCTTTGCCCATGACCCCGCTTAACCCGTATTGCCTGATGACATCTGCCTCATACATCTCGACCCGCATGCTCGTTGTCGGGCCTGCGGCAATGACCTGGTATCCGTTCTCTGTTTTTTTCATCACCGGTCCGCAGTGATAGAGTACGGCACCTGAAAGATCAAAGGGCAGATCTTCTTTTTTCGGTTTTTCTTCAACAAGATATTTATGTACCCGGTCCCTGCCGGTCACGATCATTCCATTGAGAAGGACCATATCCCCTGCCTTAAGACCTGCCACAACAGCAGCAGAGAGCGGAAGATTCAGCCTTTTCCCCTCTACCATATCAGCCGCCCCCTTCTCATTGCCCAGCAGCCTACAGAGACATCGACAAAATAGGATGCAGGATGGCGATGGTTAACGCCAACCTTGACCCCAAGGGCTGTCATTCTGCCTCCGAGTCCCATGGCGCCTATGCCAAGCCCGTTAATTTCAGCAAGAAGCTGCTTCTCAAGCCGGGCAAGCTCCTCGATCTTATTTAGATCAGTCAGTTTTCTCATGAGCTGCTCTTTGGCAAGTCGTGACACCTGGTCTTTGGCAGCTCCTATGCCGACGCCCACGATATAAGGAGGGCAGCCCCTGCCCTGGGCCTTCTGGACCGCATCGAGCACGCATCTTCTGACTCCTTCGAGGTTGCGCTGTGCGCCGAGATCTTCAAGAGGCAGTTTGTAGGTCTGGCCAGCATTCTCACATCCGCCACCCTTGAGCATCAGGTCAATGATCAGCGAACCGCTTGGGGTCTCCTCAAAATAGATGATCGGAAAACCTTCTCCGGTATTGTCCCCCGAGTTCTTGTCAGTGATGATGTCGACGGCATTGGGCCGCAAGGGGACCTTCTGCGTTGCTTCACGCGTTGCCTCAAGAATGGTCTGTTTCAATTCATTCTGGCTCAGCCCAAAGGGGACCTTGACGTAAAAGACGGGGACCCCCGTATCCTGACAGATGGGACGCGCGGTCTCCCGTGCCCGTTTGATATTTTCAAGAATAACGGAAAGAGAGGAAGCCGCGGTCGAGCCTTCAGCTTCAAGGGGCAAGGCAGATTTTAGCGCCTCTTCAACGTCAGGAGGCAGTGATGTAGCAACTTTCTTGTACAGCTCAACAATGCCGTCGAGGAGTTTGAGCACCTTTAGCTGCCTCTCTCTGCTAGGATTTTTTCACAAATTACTCTTGTTATCATACCAAATTAGGTGCAATATGTATGCATTATCGAATCCCTTGCTCTCTGCAATCCGGCGTTTTTAAGCAACTTTCTTTATAAATATTAAAATAGTTATTTACGGAAATAGTATTTTTATGCTATTTTTTAAAATGCTTGTTAAAGTTGATGAAAATCCGACGCGGCAGAATATCATGACGCTCCTGAAAAAAAATGGCGGCATGACCATTGAAGACCTGAGCAAGAAGATCAGCATAACTCCCATGGGTATCAGGCAGCATCTTCTTTCGCTCGAAAAAAAGGGTCTTGTCAGCTATACCGCAAAAAAGCATGGCATTGGAAGGCCAGGCTTTGTCTATATGCTCACTGAATCTGCCGATGAACTTTTCCCGAAAATGTACGACAGGTTTGCACTCGATATTCTAAAGGAAATTAAGAAATACGATGGGCAGGAAAAAATAAATAAAATTTTCGGCTGGCGGCGTGACAAAGTTCTCAGACAGAAAAAAGAAGCGCTTTCCGGCCTCAGCGGAATTGATGAGAACGTGCAGGGCCTGAAAAATCTTCTCGTGTCAGAGGGATTTCTTGCTGATCTCTCAAAAGAGGGCGACAATTATATTCTCAGGGCCTACAACTGCCCTATCAAAAAAGTGGCAGCTGAGTTCAATGAGATCTGTCTGGAAGAACTTCAACTCTTCAGGGAACTCCTGAACCGCAATGTATCTATGGAACAGTGCATGGGCCAGGGAAGCCCGTCCTGCGTCTTTTCAATCCCCAGCGCTTAATCTCCCGCCAGGAGTATCTTTTTTCACCTTCTTCAGAAGCAGGACCAGTCTCTCCAGATGCTTTTTCTCATGGGCTGCTGTCACAACAACCCTTATCCTGGGCTCGGCAACGGTGGGTGGCCGGATCGCTGGCGCATAGACTCCATGATCGAAGAGGAACTGCGACAGCCTGAGCGCCGCTTCAATCGTTGAGGTCCTGATCGGAATAATAGGGGTCTCACTCACTATTTCGTCGTATCCGATAGCCTGCAGAGCGTTTATAAGGTATTCCCTGTTTGTCCAGAGTCTCTGCACAAATCCCCGGTCCTTTCTGATTAGCTGAACGGCAGCAGTGACCGCGGCAATGACTGCCGGCGGGAGGGCAGTTGAAAATATCAGGCTTCGTGCCCTGTTGGAGATCCATTGCATTGTATCTTCGCTCCCTGCAGCAAAAGCACCGAACGCACCTAATGCCTTTGAGAAGGTGCCCATCTGTATTATCCACGGTTCCGGCTTTAGACCAAAATGAGCAAGCGCACCGCTGCCATTGCCGAGCACTCCCGTGCCATGGGCATCGTCAAGATAAAGAAGTAATGCGTTATGCGTTATGCGTGATGCGTTAACAGACTTGCAAAAGTCATAAAGATCTTTTAATGGGGCAAGATCCCCGTCCATACTGAAGACCGTATCGGTGACAACGATCTTTTTCCCGGAGGTCTTGCACTTCTTCATCAGTGTTTGAAGGTGCCTGATATCACCGTGCCGGTATATGATAGTCTTTGCCCTGCTCAATCTGCAGCCCTCTATGATGCTGGCATGGTTGAGCGAATCGCTGAAAATCAGGTCCCCCTCATCGGCTATGGCCGGTATAATGCCGGTATTTGCAGCATAGCCTGAGTTAAAGACTACAGCGGACTCAGTTCGTTTCCACGCAGAGAGCGTCTTTTCAAGCTTCGCATGAAGTACTGTCCCGCCGGCAAGAAGCCTTGACGCTCCTGCACCGAATCCGTATTTGAGCATTGCCTGAGCTGCCGCCTTGACAAGATCAGGATGAGCGGCAAATCCGAGGTAGTCATTTGAGGAAAAATTGACAAGTTTCTTCCCTCCTATGGCTATCACCGGCCCCTGGGCAGAGGCCCTGTCAATGAACTGCCGCTGTAGTTTTTGCCCTATCAGTTTTTCCATCTCGGCTTCGAACATTGCCTGATAGTATCACAGGCTGATCCCGAGATTAAAGTTTTTCTCCCATTGTTACGATATAAAGAATTGTGATTTGTCTAACTCTTTATAAATAATACTTTTTTATGGTGAATTACCCCTTGTTGCGATATAATGATTGCACATTATATGGTCAATCGTATTCTATTGGCAGGGGCCTGATAATCTCCTGAAAGGATAGCCATGCAACCTAAACGTATTGGTGATCGTCTCATAGAAGCCGGTCTTATTACACCGGAACAGCTGAATATTGCACTTGAGGAACAGAAAAGAACCGGGGAACTTATCGGTGCGATTCTGTTTAGTCTCGGGTTTATAAGCCAGACTGATCTGTTCACCGTGCTCTCTATGGTTCATAGCAGCGACCAGCAGAAGAAAGAAGGACGGGATAGTGCAAATATTCCCGACGACCTCGATGATATCGTCAAACAGAGCACCTCAGCGCTCCGGACCTTTGAGCGTGAATCAACCCGGTCAGGCGATATTTCTATAGCGCCGGTTGTCAGACTGGTTGATCGGATTATAACTACTGCCCTCCAGAAGGGAGCGACTGACATTCATATCGGCCCCGATGCCAAGGGCACACGCGTGCGGTACAGGATCGACGGCTTGCTCCAGCACGGGATGTATCTGCCAAAGGAGATCCTTCCGGCCCTTGTTTCGAGAATAAAAATCATGGGAGCCATGAATATTGCAGAAAACCGGGTGCCGCAGGACGGAGCAACCGAGTTCGCCTGGAAGTCAAAAGTGCTCGACCTCAGGATATCGACCTTCCCTGTCCTGGGCGGGGAAAACATCGTACTCAGGATACTTGATAAATCCCGCCTTCTCCTGGGGCTTGAAAACCTCGGCTTTATGAAAGAGGATATCGAATTGCTGAATAAGTCCCTTGTCATGCCCTATGGTCTTATTCTGGTGACAGGGCCTACGGGTTCAGGAAAAACCACGACACTCTATTCTCTCCTTTCGATCATCAACAGCGTTTACAAGAATATTTTCACGATCGAAGATCCGATAGAATATCAGCTCCCCCTTGTACGACAGTCCCAGGTAAATATCAAGGCAGGTCTGACCTTTGCGACAGGCCTTCGTTCCATACTCAGGCAGGACCCTGACGTCATTCTGGTTGGCGAGATGCGTGATGTGGAGACTGCGGAACTTGCAATCCGGTCTTCGCTGACCGGCCATCTGGTCTTCAGCACACTCCATACAAATGACGCAGCGTCAAGCCTGCCCAGGATTATCGATATGGGCATAGAGCCCTTTCTGCTTGCATCAACTGTCGACACAATCATTGCCCAGCGCCTCGTCCGGCTCCTCTGCGAAAAATGCAAGGAAGCCTATTCCCCGTCTCCGGAAATGGTGAAGCGGCTCGAGCCTGCGATCACCGAAGAGACGGTCCTGTACAGGGCTAAGGGCTGCCCTGAATGCAGCGACACAGGATACCGCGGCAGAACTGTTATTTATGAAATATTCAAGATGAACGAAGAAATCAGGCGGCTTGTCCTGTCCAAGAAAGGCTCGGATGAGCTCTTCGAGACGGCAATCCGAACGGGCCTCAAGACCATGTATCGCGTCGGCATCCAGAAAGCTGCAGAAGGCCTGACTTCCCTGGAAGAAGTTCACAGCGCCACGAGGATTGCATTCTGATGGCTTTTTATCATTACCGGGCAATTGATGACGCAGCAAAGGTCATCGCAGGGAAATTGGAAGCCTCCAATGAAGGAGAACTTGAAAACCTCCTTAATGCAAAAGGCCTGACGCTGATAGAGGTATCCAAAGCCGGTTTCGGGTTTCAGGCACCGTTCAGACTGAATGACAAAGACCTCCTGAACTTTACGTATTTTCTCCAGCTTATTCTTTCTTCAGGCGTGCCGCTTATGGGTGGCCTGGATGATCTTGCAAAACAGACTGCAAGCAGGAAAATATCCAAAACAGCGGCCATGATCTACACAAAACTTGAATCAGGTAAATCAATATCAGAGGCAATGTTCGATTATCCCAACATCTTTCCTGGCTATTATGCAAGCATGGTGAGAGCAGGCGAGGCAGCCGGTAGCCTTGAGCAGATACTGAACGACCTGATGGTTTACCTGGAATGGCAGATGAAGCTCAAAAAAGATGTAAAATCGGCCCTGGCGTACCCTGCCATAGTCCTCACCGCGGTATTTGGCCTTATCATGATCCTCTTTGTCTTTGTTATGCCCAAGTTCGTGAAGATCCTGACCGACCTGAAGGTTGCACTTCCGCTTCCGACGCAGATCATGATCGGGACCGTAGAATTCATGAAGGGGTACTGGCCGTTTATCCTTCTGTTTTTTTTCTCCCTTCCCTTCATCTACCGGCAACTCAGCAGGCATTTGACCACAAAGCGGATCATTGACCGTATCGTATTGAAGCTCCCTCTCATCGGAGATCTCACAAAAAAGCTTAATCATTCCAGGTATTTCAGAACCTTTGCGATTTTATACCGTTCTGGCCTGAGCATGCATGAAACCCTGCGGGTTTCTGCAGACGTTATCAGAAATACCGTTATTGCCGGGTCGTTTAACAGAGTTGCCAATGCCGTGCTCAGCGGAGAGCAGATCAATACGGCGCTCAGGATGACCGGTGATTTCGGGCCTCTTCTTCTGAATATGGTAGAGATCGGCGAAAAAACCGGTACGCTGGACAATACGGTCCTGAAGATCAGCACGATGTATGACAAAGAAATACCGGAGACGCTAAAAAAGGTCTTCACGATTATCGAACCGCTCATCCTTCTTCTGCTTGGAGGGATTGTGCTCCTGACGCTTGCGTCATTCTTCCTGCCTCTTTACAAAATTGTCGGAGGACTACGGGTAAGATGAAATACGGTATTGCAGACAGAAAATACGTTTCAAGGTTGATCCCTCCTTGCGGGGGATCGGATACAGTACCCCATTCCGGGCACAGAGGTTTTACGTTAATAGAAGTTGTCGTGGTAATGGCGATTATCGCGGTACTGACCGGCATTATGGTCCCCTTCATCTACCGGATTTGGGAGAGCACTGAGGTCGATACCACCAGAGAGCGCATGACCGATCTCAAGAAGGCGATGGTGGGCGATCCCAAACTGGTACAGAATGGCGTGAGAACTCATTTCGGATTTGTCGGGGACAACGGACAACTGCCGTCGACAATCAGCAATCCGGACTTTGGAGGCAATTACACGATCTCTAATGACCTTCTCACGGGTGCGCCGATGCTCTATCCCAACTGGAAAGGTCCCTACATGCCGGCAGGCTATGATGTATCAACGTACAAGAAAGATGCCTGGGGCAGGCATTTCATCTATACCGTCACGACCGTTGGCAGCAGAAGGGTAGCGGCCTCACTGATAAGCGCCGGACCTGATGGCACACTGGGGACATCGGATGATATCTCGGATGCCGAACTGCAGATATCGGAGCGGGAGGTGACGCCTACTGATACTGTTCAGGGCAATCTGCATTTCGTCTTCCTGAATTCCACCGCAAATCCGGTTACTCCTTCATACAGCGCAAAGGTTACCGCAGCATATACCGGTTCTTTTGGCCCAACGACAACGAGCGGCGCCTGCATCGCCCTGACGATCGGCCAGATTAACGCCGGCGAATCAAAGCCCGTCGTCCAGAGCGTGAGCGAGACCTTGCCTTTGAAGCTTCCCACAGGTAAATCCGTCTTCAATGCCACCTTTTATGCAAACGGAGCATGCAGCGGCTCCGGCATAGCATCCAATTCCATGGCTGTCTTCATTCCTGATGGCATAAATGCGATATCAGTAAATCTTCCGACTATTAACTATACGATCCCGTAGGAAGGGCAAGGATATATTATGAATTCATTGAATATTGACTTCAGAGGAGAGAGCCTGAGGGTACTGTCTGCTAAAGATGGGACTTTAAAGCATGTTCTCATTTCCAGAAATTTTTCCCTTGCCGACACAAAGGCTGCAAAAGAGCAACTGACAAACGCCATCAGGGAGGCCGGGGGCAAAAAAGGTAAAGTCAATGTAATACTCCCTCACAAGATCGTAAGATTCAGCATTTCCCAGGTCCCTGCAATGGATATCGCTGATGCAGAGAAGGTTGTCAGAAGGGAGATCGCAAAAGAACTCGGCACCCAGGACTTTGTCCTGGGCATCAGGAGGATCATCAGGAACCAGCCCGGAAAACAGGATATTCTGGCCGAATACGCCCTCAAATCGGACATGCTACCCTATTTCAGTCTTTTGAAAGCGTGCGGCATCAAGGCCTCTGTTATGACAACAAGCCTTGAAGGAATTATCAGCGTCTTTAACAGGATTAGGCCTGAAACCGAGGGAAATGAGGCTGTTCTGGAAATCGGCCAAAGTTTCATAGAGATCATCGTCTTTAATGACGCCAAACTCATCAATTACAAGAAGGTCCAGATGCCTGCGGTCGACGACGCCAAACTCTCCAGCAAAGACATGGACCCGCTGCAGATCTGCAAGATCAAGATGTATACGATCGTCGATGCGCTTTATAACTTCATTATGGAGACCGGAAGCGGCGAAGAAAAAATCTCCCGCCTCTGGATCAGCGGTCTGGGATCGACCGAGGAAGGAACAACGCAATGCGTATCAGAGGGGCTCGGCCTGAACAGTTCTCTTCTGAACCCTTTTGATGTTGAGGTGGAGCATGCAAGCATCTACCCTGCAATTGCCGGTCTTTCAATGCTCACGCCTTCTGACCGGATTGTCAACCTTATACCTTCTGACGAGAGAGACAGGGGCAAGCATATTGTCGGGAATACAGCCCTTATCGTCGCCCTCGCCTTTTATGTGATCCTGATAGGAGGCGGCTACACAGTCCTGAACAGGGCTGAAAAAGATCTGAAGATCGTAAAAGAAAAATTTGACGCACAGGGCAAGTCATCTCAGGAATCAGGGACCCAGGGAAAAAGCGAGCAGGATGCCCTGAGAAAAATCTTGAGCACCCGCAAGAACCTCTACCCCCTATTCAGAGATATTGCCAATATAACACCTCCAGGCATCAGTCTGACCAGCCTCGACGTTGAAAAAACAACTGAGGCAACGTTTATCAAACTGGGCGCAAGTCTGCAGTCCGGAGATGAAGTCCTGAGGAACTCGGCAGTTTCAAAGTTCCTGAGTTCCCTTGAGGCCACAGGTCGATTCGTGCTGACCTCGCCACCCGAGATCTCAACAGCCGCAGCGGCGCCAAACGCTAAAAAACAGGAGTTTATGGTAAAGGCAAAGTTTGAGGTGCGGCAATGAATAATCAAAAAAAGGCTTTTTATATTATACTTGCGGTCGTAATCGTTACCGGACTGCTCTTTTCTTTTTATGCTTTTTCAAAAATCAGCTCAATCCATAAACTCCGGGCGGCGATTGAAAAATCGGGAGCAGAGCGCGTCCTGACAACAGAAAAATACTCCGGCAGCAGCGCTGATCTCAGAAAATCAATACCCGGGAAGATGTGGACCGTAGAATTCATCGAGACCGCCTACAATGCATCACGAAAGCATAAAATCAGCGACCTGACGTTTGAACAAAAATCTTTGGACGTTTCCCGCAGACAAACCCAGGGCAATAGCAGGCCTTCTCTCCAGGCCTATCCTGTCAAAATGAATTTCCATGCAGGTTACCGGGAAATGGCGGAGTTTGTCCGCGAGTTGCAGAACCTCGAAAAACTGGTGACAATAGACAATCTCAGGGTAAAGGGTGAAAAGAGCTATCTTGCGGTAGAGATGACTATCAGCACATATGCCATGGAGGAGAAATAATGTCTATGCCCCAGGGGGTACTCGGGAACAAATATGTCGCAGGTGCCGTGGGCATTGCCCTGGCCCTGGTGATCGTCTATAATGTTCAGTTCTTCATGACCAAAAACAGGCCGACTGCCCCGGCTGGACCGATCCATCGTCTGGCCCCATCGAAGCAGGAACCTGCTGCGCAGTCGCCAAAGACCCTCTCAGCAGATCTCGCCCAACCTACAGACAAGAGCGCGGACAAGGCTGAGTGGAAGCGGGACCCCTTCTCTCTCCGTCAGGCCGCGGGGACAGGCAGTAAAACAACCGAGGAAACCTATGATATCAAGCTCATGGGAATCATAAAGAGAGATGGCATCAGCCATGCTCTCATCGACGGCAAGGTCTATAGAGTCAATGATCGTATTGGTAAGGCAGTTATCAAGGAGATAACTCAACACAGTATTGTGCTTCTGGCAGAAGGGAAAAAACAGGAAATATCGTTTGATGATTATAAAGTTATCAAGGAGAAGAAGAAATGAAGATTTTTCATGTAATAGCAGTCGTTCTCACCTTTATCATCATGGGATGTGCAACACCCAGGATGACCGAAGTCCCTGAGACTATGGCACTAAAGCAGCCGCCGCAGATTCCGGCACCAAGCGTGCGGCCGGAGCCTCCAAAGGCAGAGGAGCTGCCGCCGGCAAAAGACAGGAGCAAGTTTTCCCTGAGCGTAAGGGATGCTGATGTACGGGATGTGTTTCTTCTCCTTTCAAAAGACAGCGGGATAAACATAATTGCTGATAAAGATGTAACCGGCAAGGTCTCTATTGACTTCACCAATCTGGAACTGAACAGCGCCCTCTATGCCATAACGCGGCAGCTTGGCTTCACCTTCAGGATGGATAAGGGGTTCATAAGAATAACAAAACCGATCCTGGAGACAAAAACCTTCAGAGTCAACTACATAACAGGGAAACGGACATCAACCAGCACCATGAATGCGGCAATATCGACCGGGAATAACAATACCAGCGGCACATCCGGAGGAACAAACATAAATATCTCCTCCGGGACATCGGGGTCTGGAACTACAGCCTCTTCTTCGACAACGCAGGGAACGGTAACCGTTACTACGTCAGGCACCTCTGACTTTTGGAAAGAGATAAGAAGGGGCCTGGAAGTCCTCGTTTTCGGTGATACAAAAGGTGCCGGAGATAGCGAGGGCGGGTTCAGCAGAGGTGATGATAAAACAGGGAAGAAACTTATCATAAGCGAAATTGCAGGCATTGTGCTGATCACCGATTATTCAGACAGCATGGAGAGAGTTGCAGATTTTATTGCGGATGTTGAGCAGTCGGCAAGAAAACAGGTGATGATTCAGGCACATATCATTGAAGTAGCTCTTAAGGATGACTATAAATTTGGTCTTGACTGGACTGCAATGGATAACTTCGATGGGCTGAATGTGAAAATCGGCCAGAAACTGTCAACTGAATCCGGTGTATTTACCGTTGACCTCAAAAACAATAAGATCAGTTCGTTTCTCGACGCGATGAAAGAACAGGGACAGGTGAATGTGCTTTCGAGCCCGAAGGTCTCGACCATGAATAATCAGCGGGCCGTGATCAAATTGACCACGAAAGAAGTATCCTGGGTGACCAATTCCTTTACCAGTGGCACCACCGGTGAGATCGTTGTCTCCAACACAACACCTCAAATAGATGAAATTGGCCTCTTTCTTGACGTTACCCCGCAGATAGACGACGAAGGCATTATCACCATGCAGATACATCCGAGCATTTCCGAGAAGTTGAAGGACCTGACTTCGCCTGACGGCAAAAACACTAAACCGCTTATAAATACAAGAGAAGCTGATACAATGATTAAAACGCGAAACGGACAGACCATCGTTATAGCAGGTCTCATCACTGACAAAATCAATGATACGGCCAGAAGGGTTCCGCTTCTCAGTGATATCCCGCTTTTCGGGGCTGCCTTCAAGCAGGTCGTGCAGGAAAAGAACAAATCCGAACTTGTTATCCTGCTGACCCCCTATATTTTGACCGACCAGTCTATTGCCGACATCAGGAAGGAACATGAAGAAAGATTCAGGAAGGCAGGAAGACCGTTTGAATCATCGCCCGTTCTTCCCTTAAATGGGCCATAGGACAGAGCAGCGTCAAGGCGCCTTATCTGCCGGCACAAAAAAAGGGATGGCAAAATTGCCATCCCTTTCTGCTTGAAATTCAAGCAGGTCCTATTTCTTCTTTGCTGGTGCCTTCTTCGCTGTGGCTTTCTTTGCCGTTCCACAGGTGCCGCTCTTTGATTTACAGGCCATGATTACCTCCTTCTTTAAGGTATATTACCAACCTATCACAGGAGTAACGGTCTGTCAACACGTATTGATACAGGACATGCCTGATGCGTATAATGGTCTTACAGCCGGGACAATAGGAGGCAGTTCATGAAGATCTGTAGCCACTGCAGGAAGGAAATAGGGACCGACACGATTGTCGTCAGAAAATCAATCTGCCCAAAATGCAGCAGTGACCTTCATGTCTGTCTGAACTGCCGGTTCTACTCGGAATCAGCTCACAACAAATGCGCAGAACCACAGGCAGAGTTTCAGAGGTCTCGTGACAGGGCAAATTTCTGTGATTATTTCATTTTCAGGGAGGCGGAGGCTGCGTCATCCCAGGACAGGGCTGATGCACTGAAAAGTCTGGACGATCTGTTCAGAAAATAAGCGTTACCTGAAAATGAGCACACCGGCATAAACAAGATAAAGGACTCCTCCTAAAAGCATCACAAAAGGTGAAATGCGCTTTGTCACCGCAATGACACCAAGAACCGCTGATGCTGAAATAATCGTAAGCACAGCCGAAAAGAGCGCCATGCCGGTGATGTTCCAGTCAGTATAAATCAGACCCACCGATACCGGGAACGTTGACTGAAAAACCATAGCTCCGGTGATATTTCCTAATGCAAGGGTGTCCCTCCCCTTCCACGTCCAGGTGACACTATTGAACTTCTCCGGCAACTCTGTTGCAACAGGAGCAAGCAAAAGAGAAAAGATCAGCGGGTCCATACCGAACCTGGCAGAGATCAGCTCAAGGCTCTGCACAAACGTGTGGGCGCCCTTTATCATCACTGCAAGGGCCAACGCAATTTGCGCAAGAATGACAAATAAAGGGGGCTTGGGTCTTACGAGCAAGGGCTTGAGCCGCTGTATAACCCTCCAGAGATATATGCCCTCTGAATGCTCCATCTCGGCGCTTTCACTTCTAAAAGTCAGATACGCATACAATAGATAGCCGATAATCAGGGCAACGGATATGGGGACCAACATGGTCTTCCCGCCGATTATCGGCAGAATAATGGCTGTCGAATACATAAGAAGGAAAAAAATGAGATCCCTTCTGATGGAATGCGCCTCGACCTTGAGCTCAAAAGCGCGTTTTTTGCTGACTGCCGCTATGGTCACGGTCAGGCCGACAAGAAAAAAAGCCAGGGTCGAGAGCATGAAGGGAGCGCCCAAAATTGCGCCAACACCGATCTCCTTTGCCGAAGCACCGCCATACATAAAGATCGCAACGGCAGGCAGGATCGTTTCAGGCAGCGCAGTACCGACAGCGGCGAAAATGCTCCCTACGACTGCCTGGGAAAAAGAAAAATAGCGGCCGAACTCCTCTATGCCGTTCGTAAAAAACTCGGCAGCGATAAGAATCAGAACAAGGCCGGATATCAGAAACAGCAAGGAAATCAACATCAGTGGACAATGAGAACCGGGCAGGAAGAGGCCCGGAGGACCGCTTCTGTCGTGCTGCCGATAAGCAATCCCTGGATATAGGAAAGCCCGCGGGCTCCCATAACAACGAGATCATATCCTCCTTCATGAGCACGATTGCAGATCGTTTCTGCCGGATTTCCGTGGAGTACCTCTCCTGAATGCTGAAGACCTGCCTTTTGGATCATTTTTGACAGTTCTTCGTCTGCTTCCGCCTTCATCTGCTCGTCAAATTGGTCTTCATCGATCTCGCCGACCGCCTCCCATATTGCCCACCTGGTCTTGATCGTATGCGAAGGTATACTATGGACGACATGCAGTTCCGCAGAAAATACCTTGGCATAATCAGCGGCCATCCTCAGTGCTTTTGCGGCGTTTTCAGAGAAATCCACGGCACAGAGAATCTTTTTGACAGACAGAGGCCCCGGCTTTTCTGACTTGCTCCCACGTACAACGAGCATAGGCATCTCAAGGGATCTGATAAGCCGCTCTGAACTGCTTGGTCTGAAGGCATGTGACTGATACCCTATTACCAAAAGGTCAGGAGAAAACTCGCCAATTGCCTGCACAAAAGATTCACGGAGTCTCCCCATCATGACGTGTGCATCAGCAGATATGCCCTGCTTCTCAAGACGGTCTTTCCAGCGCTGAAGTTCTCCCTCATCGCGCTTCTGCTCTTCATGTATATAGGGCGCGAGGTATGTCGGAGGGGTCAGGAGATAATCGATCACATAGAGCAGCATGACCGATGACTTCGTCCCGGCCGAAAAATACGCAGCATAGGAAACGATTGTTTGCGTGTCAGGCCCTAAATCTATAGCAGTGAGAATACAACGACATTTCATTTTTTCGGAAACTTCCCTGTATTGGTCATTATTTTTTCATGGTCCCGTCTCTTCTGTGCGCCACAAAAGAAAAGGGACAAATTCCTTTGTCCCTTTTCCCATCCTGTTCAGGAAAAGTACTATTTCCTTATTGCATCCTTCAATGCCTTGCCGGCAGTGAACTTAGGAGTTTTTGCCGCCGCGATCTTGATCTCCTGGCCGGTTCTTGGGTTGCGGCCCATCCTGGCCTTTCTTTTGGTAACACTGAATGTGCCGAAGCCGACGAGCGTCACCTTCTGCCCCTTCTTCAATGCACCCTTGACCGCATCAAGCGATGCATCGAGCGCCCTTGATGCATCTGCCTTGCTGAGACCTGCGCCTGCAGCAATCTTTTCAATCATTTCTGCTTTTGTCATAATCCTCCCCCCTTTCTGTAGTGATGTTCTGTAAATAATCAGGCTGAGATAACACTATCAAGAACGTATTTTTTTGTCAAGCAATTGGCCAATGCTCAACCCTATAAATACAGGCTTTAAGGCCTCTATGCCTTGTAATTTATGACGCCTTCTCCGTGAAGTTTTTTGAACATAATCGTCCTCAATATACCCCTCGACTATTTGTCTGTTTTAGGGTAGCCTAATAGCAAGGAGAAACTATTATGAACCACATCCATAAATATGAGTCAGTCTCCCACCATGGAATCTCAGCAAAGCTCATGGAGTTCGGGATCGAAGCAGCGGAGATGCGCAAGTGCAAGAAATGCGGCCAGCAGATGCCGTTTCTTCTTACGAAGAAAGGGGATTGGGTCGCGCTCTTCGCAGAGGGCGAAACAGACCAGCAGGATATTCTTCTTGCGTAGCTGACGGAATTCCCGGGGCTGCTTCAGTTCCTGTTGTCTTCCCCTGTCAACAATTACCCATGGTATACCTGCAAGGCGACCGTGAACTCGTATTCAGCAGTCGCCCGTTATCTATTAACAATGGAGATTAAACCGATGACCTATATCGAGATCATAGTCATGGCACCGGAAGAATCGAGGGATGCCCTTAGCAGTAAAATGTCGTCAATGGGCGCAATCGGCTTTGTTGAGAAGGAGGGAGGGCTGATCGCTTATTTTGAACCGAAGCAATCGCCTGCCGAGATATGTGATGAACTGGACAGGTTCCGCTCGACGCTGAAGGCTTCAGGTCTTGATGCCTCATGTACCCTGTCCCATACTCTCCTGCCTGAAAAGGACTGGAATAAGACATGGAAAAAGAACTTCACCCCTATCGATGTTGGAGATAACCTTACCATCATCCCGTCCTGGCTTCAATCAGAGACTGACAGAATCCCGATCATCATAGACCCGGGCATGGTCTTCGGCACAGGTCATCATGAGACCACACGTACCTGCCTCAGCATGATAGAAAAGGCGTCAAAGAATCACAATAACCGGCGGCTTCTTGATATCGGCACAGGCACAGGCATTCTTGCCATCGGAGCAGGAAAGTTGGGCTTCAACGAGGTGGTCGCCGTTGATATAGACCCGCTCTGTGTTGATGCGGCAGCAAGAAATATCGCGGCAAATGGGCTGGGTAATATTGAGGTCAAAGAAGGCGGCATATCAATCACCACCGGGACCTTTGACGTCATTATTGGAAACCTGCTTTCAGAGATCCTTACAGAAATTGCCCCTGACCTGTCTGCCCGACTCAATCCCGGTGGAACTGCGATCCTTTCCGGCATGCTTATCGGTCAGGAGGATGAGGTAATTCAGGCAATGACATCTGTCGGCCTTAACTTTCAGGAAAAAATCATTGATGGCAAATGGGTCACACTTGTCATGGTGAAGTAGTACAAAAGCATATCCTCTCCTCACTACGATGCGTTTGTTTCAGCACCGTCTTTTGTGCTCTTGTATTTCTTCACCTGAAGCAGCACTATTGATGCAATAACCAGCCCTGCTCCGGCAATCTGCAATGGCGTCAGAACCTCACCAAGAAATACGAAAGCAAGCATTCCTGCCATGACCGGTTCAAGCGTTGCAGTTATGCTTGCATGCGTGGAACAAATACGCTTTACTCCTTCGTTATAAAGACCAAACGGCACTACGGTACCAAAAAGGCTTACATACCCTATCCATCCCCAGGCAGAAGCGCTGTATTTTGCGGTAAAGGCTGCAAAGGGAGAAATTATACTGTTCCAGACAATTGCCGCAACCAGAAGTGCATAAAACAGGACTGTCCAGGCTGAATAGCTGCGCATGCCGTATTCGCTCCTGACCGAATAGAGGGCCAGGGCAACTGCTGAGGCCAGACCTGACAGGATACCGGCTTTATTCATATCAAGTATATTTAGGTTATATGCTCCGACCATAAGATAGCAGCCGATGATCGCACCGATGATCGCCACAACCGTAAATACTGACAGTTTAATTCGGAGAAAGAAAAAAGAATACAGTGCAATAAGCGCAGGAGCCTGGTATTGAAGCAGGACAGCAGCAGCAACATGTATCCTGCTGATTGCGTACAGATAGGCAAACAGCATGACTGCCAGGACAATACCAAGATTGATGAAATACAGCACGTCACTTCGCGCTATCTTCAAAAGGTCGCGCCGTCGAAATAACAGGAAAAGCAAAAGCAGAGCAGCAGCTATTGTTGTCCTGAGTTGGACCAGCTGAAACGGGGTAACCTCACTCTGAAGAAGTAGCTTGGATGCGTTGCCTGAAGCTGCCCAGAGCAGAGCGGCACAACATACAGAAATATAGCCAAGCCGGACAGCATTCTTCTCAGACACAGGAGATCACAGGTTTGGCCTTGAAGGACATATGCCATGCCCCCCAGGCGCTACCGGGTAAGACTGCGGTATTTGATCCTGTGAGGCTGATCAGCAGCAGAACCTAAACGTGCCTTACGGTCAGCCTCATACTCGGAATAGTTGCCGTCAAACCAGACGACCTTGCTGTCTCCTTCAAAGGCAAGGATATGAGTTGCTATACGGTCAAGGAACCATCTGTCATGGCTGATCACCACAGCACACCCTGCAAAAGTCTCAAGCGCCTCTTCCAGCGCCCTCATAGTGTTTACATCAAGATCATTGGTCGGCTCGTCAAGGAGCAGAACGTTTGCGCCTTCTTTAAGTATGCGGGCAAGATGCACCCGGTTGCGCTCTCCGCCTGACAGCAGGCTCACCTTTTTTTGCTGGTCCTGCCCGGAAAAATTGAATTTCCCTACATATGCGCGGGAGTTCACTTCCCTGTTGCCTATCTGCACCGTGTCCTGGCCGTCAGAGATCGCCTCCCAAATGGATTTATTGGGGTCAAGCGAATCCCTGGACTGGTCAACATAGGCAAGTTTCACGGTGTCGCCTATCCTGATCTCACCCGAGTCAGGTTTTTCCTGGCCGGTAATCATGCGAAAGAGCGTTGTCTTGCCCGCGCCATTGGGGCCGATAATGCCGATGATGCCGCCGGGCGGAAGCGAAAAGGTCATACCCTCAACAAGGATATTCTCTCCATAGGCCTTGGTCACATTTTCCGATTCGATAACAACATTGCCGAGCCTCGGGCCGGGCGGAATAAATATCTCCATCTCTTTTGCCTGTTTTTCCATGTCCTGCTGGAGAAGCATTTCATACGATGTGATACGGGCCTTCGCTTTGGCATGCCTGCCTTTAGGCGACATCCTGATCCACTCAAGCTCCCGCTGCAGGGTCTTCTGCCGTTCACTTTCTGACTTTTCCTCCTGCTTCAGTCTGTTCTGCTTTTGATCAAGCCAGGAAGAATAATTGCCTTTCCAGGGTATGCCCTGCCCCCTGTCGAGCTCCAAAATCCAGCCGGCCACATTATCAAGGAAATACCGGTCATGGGTCACGGCAATAATAGTGCCGGCATAGCTCTGGAGGTGATGCTCAAGCCATGCTACGGACTCTGCGTCAAGGTGGTTGGTCGGCTCATCAAGAAGAAGGATATCGGGCTTCTGAAGAAGGAGTCTGCAGAGCGCCACACGCCTTTTCTCTCCTCCGGAGAGCACAGTTATCGGCGTATCAGCAGCCGGGCAGCGGAGTGCATCCATTGCCATATCAAGACGGCTGTCAAGGTCCCAGGCGTCAAGGTGATCAAGCTTTTCCTGGACCTTGCCCTGCCGCTCGATCAGCTTGTTCATCTCATCATCAGACATGGGCTCAGCAAACTTCTCATTGATCTGATTGAATTCATTCAGGAGATCGACCGTCTCCTGGACCCCCTGCTCAACGATCTGCCGCACGGTCTTTGTATCATCAAGAACCGGCTCCTGCTCAAGAAACCCGATCGTGTGGCCAGGGGAAATAACCGTCTCACCAACAAATTCCTTGTCAACACCAGCCAGAATGCGAAGGAGGGAACTCTTGCCCGAGCCGTTGAGGCCGAGCACACCGATCTTCGCGCCGTAGAAATAGGAAAGGTAGATGTCCTTCAGCACCTGTTTCTTGTTATGGAACTTGCTGACTCCTACCATGGAGTAAATCACTTTATTCGGTTCATTTGCCATAGGAGAGATTATACCATTTTTGGGTTATTGAATTGACTGAATTAGTTTAATTGGGGTCGAAGCCACAGATACAGACTTTTGCTCGATATCCCCAATCGCTCGCAGACATCTCGTCCCATAGCTCCGTTCGACCACCTGCTTGATTGCCTCAGATTTGAAATCCTCTGTGTATTTCCGGTTTGACATAGACACCTCCTCCGTTGCTTCCAATTTTACCTTTAATTGTGTCTATCAAACCGGGGGAACTCCAGTCTTTACCCGGGACACCAGCCACACCCAAGAAGAAATTTTCCCTTTGACAGAGGTGTAAGCGCGATGGTCCGCGGACAGAGCTCTTTGACCTCACCCCGCTCAAACCGCTTCGGGTCAACCGGCAGGGGATTAACATATCTGCCGATTACGACATCATTTTTTTCTGCGGGTCTGAACTCCTGAAGTTTCAGCTCTCGAATTACGCGGCCGGCATCACCCTCGAACTCAGCAAACACAAAACCGTTAAAGTCCTCCAGCGGAGATGAAAATGACATCATCACTGCGTTCGCCTTTGCGCCGGCGATAGAGATCCCGCCGTCGATAATGATAACTCCCATCTCATCAAGTCCTCCTCCCCAACCCCATGAGTATGCAGCGACTCCCTGGGAGAACACCTTGCTGCCTATCCCAACAGTTTCCCTGAAGGTTTTCAATGGGTCGCCTTTGCAAAGAAGTGCACCCGCAAGGTTCTTTCTGACCGTTTCCTTATCTATAGCCTCAGAAGGTAAAGCGCTCAACGACATGAAAACGGCAATCCCGATTAACATGTTTATCAGCACAATCAATATCCTCCTGAAGACCCGCCGCCGCCGAATTCTCCGCCACCACCTTTTGTGCTGCCTCCGGAAGAACTGCTCCTGTCATCAGAAGATCCACCCCCAAGAACAACTTCGGCAGCCATTTCAGCAGCAGCCTTGCCAAGGTCTTTCGCAACATCTATCGCGATCTCACTGCCTGCACGCCTGGCAACGATGCCTCTTAGTATCTTGTCAACTACGAAGAGATAGAAAAAGCACGGAAGCACGATGCTGAAAACTGACGCAAAAAATATGGGGTCGGTGCTATCACCTGCAGCAAGCGGAAATTTGCCGCCTGACTTGCGGAAAATCAGCATGAAGATTTCATATCCGAGCGGAAGCATGGCAAGAATGGAGCTGACCCTCCATGACAACGGGAGCCTTACTTTATCGAACGATCTTCGCTGTTTTTTCTTCGTTGTCATTCCGACAACCTCCTTCAAGTGCTACTTGATACCACAAACGCTTCTTTTGAAAACAGCATATTTCTCTGCCTTCCCTGATTTACAGGCAGCAAGGCAGAGTTTTTCGAGCGCATCGTGGTTAAAGCCGGGGCTGTTCGAAATGGCTGCAACACCGCGGCGGACTGCGCCGGGGAAATAGTTCATATCCAGCTTCCCGCAGGTCTTGTCCTCCTCACGCTCCAGAATGCACTGTCCATCAACCGTGTTGTCATAAACCCATTTGCAGTCCTTGTTTTTCATCGCAGCCTTCTTTCCCGGGGCTTCGAATTCGATAGCTATCTTTTCTCCATCAAAGGTTGCCTTCTTGCGTCTGCCCGCATCATAACCTAGGTCTACGACAATAGCATCTTTTACCTGTTTCGGCTTTTCCGTACCGTCGCTCGAAATAAAATCACTGTGATTCACAACCTTTGGTTTCCTACCCTTCTGAAGTATCAGGAAATGAAGCTCGTCGAACGGGCAGGAATTACCTCCGCAGTTCGTGCCGAAAAGAACCACGTCTTTGTCCCCAAGCTCAAACGTATTCTTGAGCGATACAAATATGTCTTCCACTTTGTAGACAAGCTTTTCATTGACCGTAATCGTATCAATGTACATTGCGTTGGGCGCACTGCGTGCAGTTTCGACAAGCCCGAATCTGGTCTGCATCGAATCTTCGGCATGTGTCATGCCCTGAACTGTCAATAAAAAAAGAAAGATCGTCACCAAATACTTCATTATCTGCCGCCTCCTGATTTTGATTTGCACGTGCTATCCTGATCATTACCGTGGCGCTGCCTTCTGTGCAGGACCAGCTTCCTGCCGTCTGCCTGTCATCGGCTTCAGATTCTGAAGCTATCTCACCTTCAGGACGAGCGACGAGATCCTGTCGATCCTTACGACTGCATCGTAAAAGTCCTTTCCGGAGAGCTTCGCAATATGGACCAACTGATCTCCGACTTTGGTGACCGTGCCCTCGAGCGACTCACCGCCATCCGTCTTCACCGCTACTCGTTTTCCGACCTGTGAGGCGAGGACCTCTTTAACACTGAACTGCGGATTCAACTCGAACTTCGTCTCCTCTGCAGAAACCATACTAACGCCCATCAGAAAAGACCCGGCAGAAAGAACAAAAGCAACTAAAGTCTGTTTCATTTTACTTCCTCCTTTGAGATTATTATACCTTCATTGGTTGCCGTGCAGGAGCAGGAGATCCTATTTCCCATAGATCTTATACGCCTCGTCCCTTTGCATAATTTCAGGCTTTGTACCGCCGTGCGGCTTCATGACGACAACATGGTCTTCATGGCAGCCAGGTCCGGTCCATCCATAATAGTTCTGCCTGTTATACTTTTCGGACAGCCTCAGATTCTGGTTCATGGTCTCATCCGGAGACTTCCCGAACTGAAATACCTGATACGGGGCATAACTGTTGTACGTATGACTCATTGGGTCGTCGGCCGGGCCCCAGACCTCGGCATAGCAATGCTTGCCTATAAGTTCCGGGATTCCGTCACCCGTAATGTCCATATAACCTGAGAGCGAGAAGTGCCTTTCAGAAAAAACCAGCTTCGGAATTCCGCCCCCCCCGAGGATTATAATATGGAGACTTCCGGGTGAGCTTGCATAATCAGGGCCAAAGAGGAGCAGGGCAGGGGGTATTGATCTATCTGTGGATTGAGGGAGGAACAAAAGATAAGCACTATCGGCAAGCCTGTTTGCCGGCAGCATCCCCCTGACCTGTTTTGTCATAATTGTGTGCTTTGTAAGACCGTCTTCGTCTTCAATCGTGAAAAGCACCTTTCCATTTCTGCGAATGGTGAGTTTCGTGTATTCACCGCCAGAGTCCCAGTCTTCAGGGATCTCAAGCGTAACGGCATAGGGAATGCCATCCCCTCTCCAGTCGTACTCGACAGAGCTTACCAGTTTCCATGGCCCTGCAGCGATGACATAGGCTGGGAAAATACAGCACAGGAGCAGCGATATTAGAGAGCCTTTTATCACTCTGTCCATACGTTACTCCGGCAATGGAGACCCTGCATTCAGTCTTCTTAGTTCAACCCAGTAAGGGCTGGTACTGAGTTGCCTCCTGAATTCCTCCAGAAATCGGTCTTTTCCTGCAGCATGAGCCGGCCATGATTTATCAAAGAATTTCCAGGCAGCATCGGCATTTCCGGTATAGATAAGATCAAGCATCGTTGCCCAGAGTCTGACAGGCGGATAATTGTTCTGCCATTCTTCGTCTTGCAAAATCCGGCGAGACTGCTCGTCAAATGCTTTTTTGTCCGGCTCCGGTTTGAGCATCAATCTTCCGGCAAGTCTGTACAGGCCATCACGATATTCAAGAATAACTTTTGGCGCAGGAGATTCAGAGAAGCTTGTCTTCCAGTAGGCAAAAGTGAAATCCCAGGTAACAAATTCCAGCTTCCTGTCGTTATTGAGGTCTTCAAAATGCGATAGACCAGCATGAGTGACATCTAGTTTGGCGACCTGCCTGACTGTTTCTCCCAGCTCAAATACGTGATAGCTATAGCAGCAGTGGACCCCGCCGGTCCATTCGGATATGACAAGATTCGGGATGCCTCTCCCTGTAATATCCATGCCAACAGGGATTAAGGCATTATGCCTGTCGTCACCGTTTAGGTCCCCGATTCTGAAGCGGCTCATATCCTCCCCCTTCAGTTCAAAGACAACGTTACCCTTTCGGGTGATGACAACTCGCCCTTCACCTTCCTCAGTTAAAAATACTTTTATGCTGTAGTCCCGAATCTGTTTCTTCTCTTTCAAATCCTTCCACGGGCCAGCAAAGACAATCTCCGGGAAAAGGAGCAGTCCCGCAATCAGCATGAAGATATTCAAACCCAGCCGGCACCTGCAGAGCAGCAAATGACTAATTCCCCTTTGCTTTGTTCAGTATATAAAGCGGTTGTGTATCACAGCTTATCGGAGTATCTTTATCATACCTGATCCGGTAAATCATAAGGCTGTTTCCCTTGCGACTAAATCCGATCCTTCTGGATCCGCCCGGTTCTTTGCTTGCAGGAGTCGTAATATAGTCACAGTCTGCTTCACTTCCATCCATGGAAATAGTATAGTTGAACGTTTCGTCAGGCCATTTGGCGATGCCGTCCATAGAAAAATTGAATAATCTATTGTCTTTGTCCTGCCAGACCCCGACGAGCAGAAGTTTAGATGAGTATCTGTGCAATTCATCAGGAATCCGAACAAAAGATTCGTCCAGGTGGCTGATAGCGGGATAGTCCATGAACTTGAGTGAAACTGCCCTCCCGGCCGTATCGGTCTTTATCTGTATGGCAAGTTCGTCTCCATCAGACCGTTCTGTCGAATACCTCTCATAAGGACTGAATCTCAAGATAGCCCCTTTGGGTCTCTTCTTATAGTTAAGAATATATCGCCAGGTCGCTTCATGATAGTTTACCCAACTGAATCTCCATCGCGTTTCGTCAGACACTGCAATGATGATCATTTCCGGATTAGATGCATGCGGCGACATGCTTTCGTGCAGTTTCCTTATCGTTGACTCAGGTACCCAAATCCCTTCGATTGACAGAATCGGATCTTTCAATATTGCGGCGCCGACTGCAGAAGAACAAGCTAATAAACACAATAGGGCGAATAACGTTTTTCTCATTGCTACCCCAATCCTCTTAATTACCTGCCAAACTCCGGATATCTGCAGACCACCGGTTACTCCGACTGCCAAACGACCCTGCCCGTCCTGTCAATATACTGCGATATTTTCCCTTTTAGAACATAACCGAGCGGCCCTTCAAAGGGACGTGCAAAATTGTACGTGGCCGGAATGACTATCTTGCCGGCCTTATCAATATAGCCGTAACGGTTTCCGCTTTTGAAGACTGCAAGCCCGCTCGAAAACGGATAGACCCGGTCGAAATCAGTTCTGAAGACCACAGCCCCGGTCCTGTCAATAAATAAAGACGTCTCGTTTTCCCTCACCAGTGCCAGTCCGTCAGAGAAGGCCTCTGCGCTTGTGAAACGCGGGAGAATAACAACTTTGCCGGTTTTGTCAATGTAGCCAAATCTGCCTCCGCCCCCGCTCTTATAAATTCGCGCCATCCCTTCCCTGAATTCCGACGCCTGATCAAATTGGGGAGGGATAACGAGTTTCCCTGCAGTATTCATGTAACCCTCTTTTCGTGCGGACCAGACCCGGATCATCCCTTCAGCCTGGATGCCGATGAAATCGATCCCTTCTGGCGTGACATCATGACCAGATCTGTCAATGATGCGCATGACGTCCTTTGTTGTCACTCTCGCAAAACCGCCTGAGAATGGGAACGTCTTATCATAACGTGCAGGGATTACCAGTTTACCCTTCTTATCGATGAACCCCCGCTTCACAATGCCCCATTCGTCCGGTACCCCGACCTCGGCCATCCCCTCCGAAAACGCCCTTGCATCAGAGAAATCACCCGGGATTACAAAAGAAAGGGAATGATCGAGGTATCCCATCCCGCCTTTCCCTCTGCTGTCATGCATGGAGGCAGGGGCCATCCCTTCCGAAAAAGGGACCCGTATCTGCTCCTGAGGTTTTATGACCATTTTCCCGGAGGTGTCGAAAAAAGCTGTTTTTGTCCCTCTGGATGCCATGATAAGCCCGTCAGAAACCTGAAGGGGTTGATCGAACTCAGCCGGGATGATCACACGTCCTTCTTTGTTGATCAGGCCATGCCGGTCATTTACCCGAATCTGAAAGAGTTCCGGAGGGCCTTCAGAAGCCACGAACGTTGCCGGACAAACACTGTACAGTAACAACAATATAAGACCGAGTTTTCTCATTATTGTCATACTATACCACACGTTGTAGAACTCGGCTTCGGAGTGAACGTCGGCAACATTCTGAAGTCATATCGCTCCCTCAACGAGGGAGGCTTGACGGTTTAGGAGCCGTCTCCAAGACGGCCAGTTCAATTGTTGATACTAAAAACTTCCTTCGTCCGGCTCCTTTTCAAGCGTTTCTTGGTGAGCTATATATTCCTTCACCTTTTCCAGTTCAAAGCCCACCGTCGATGCAGCGCAGCCTCTTGCCCAGAAATTCTCACAGTTGAAATTCTTCTGCTTCCGTCCAAACTGCCGGGCCACGGCAAGCGCACTCTTACCTTTCAGATACCCGATCACTTCAGAAACAGCTTACTTCGGCGGTATCTCTATTTTTCGACGCAGTGCGTCGAAAAATATGTAGACCCACTGCTGCCTGCTTCTGAATTCTATGCCGAGATCCCCTATATATCACCCCGGAGGCCAGTGCATGGCCCTGCCGCCTAACAGGTGCAGGTGAATATGAAATACGGTCTGACCGCCGTCAGCGTTCGTATTCATGACCAGCCTGAAGCCTTTTCCGTCGATGCCTTTGTCTTTTGCGATCTTTGCTGCTGTCCGGACGAGATGCCCGACAAGGGCGATGTCTGCTTCCGAGACCTCAAGGGTCGTTGATATATGTTTCTTCGGGATGATCAGGGTATGCACCGGCGCCTGGGGCGTGATGTCCTCAAAGGCAAGACAGATATCATCTTCAAAGATGACCTTTGCCGGTATCTTCTTCTCTGCTATCTTGCAGAAGATGCAGTCACTCATCGCTTTCTCTCCTTTTCTGAAACCGTATTTCAAGCTCCCTGAAAATATCGTCATGGCTCAGTCCATCCTGATGCATAAGCATCATGCAGTGAAACCAGAGATCAGCAATTTCATGAATGACCTCTTCCCTGTTGCTGTTTTTTGATGCAATGATAACTTCAGACGCTTCTTCTCCAATTTTTTTCAGTATTTCGTCTTTTCCTCTGGCCTGAAGCCCCGAAATATAGGAACCCGGCTGTGGATTAATCTGTCTGTTTCTGATTACTGCAAGCAGGTCGTCGAGAATCATTTTTTGCCGTACACGTCTTCTTCGGAAAACACCGCGCCGGATATCTCGCTGCCGTTGATGTCAGTATAAAAGCATGACCTGTGGCCTGTGTGGCAGGCCCCCGGACCTTTCTGGTCGACCTTGATAAGCACCGTATCTTTATCGCAGTCATAGAGGATCTGCTTCACTTCCTGGACGTGGCCGGAGGATTCACCTTTTTTCCAGAACTTCTGGCGGGACCGGGACCAGAAATGCGTGTGCCCGGTCTCGACGGTCTTCTGCAAAGAAGCTTCGTTCATGTATGCCATCATCAGGACTTCATTATTCTGGACATCCTGGATGATCGCCGGTATAAGTCCCTGTGAGTCGTATTTCAGGTCAGGTATATTCATTTCTTCTCCCTATCTATAATTTATGGCCGATCTTTCTAAGAAATTCATGCCTGTGTGCCTTGTCCTCGGCGTTTTCAATGCCGCGGGGTGAAAACCCGTCAATGACTCCCAGAACGCCGTTCCCCTGTGAAGACACTGCGGTGATCACCTCAACAGGGTTGCCGGTTGCGCAAAATATCCTGCAGACCTCTGGGCAGTTCTTCACCTGATTCAGAATATTGATCGGGAACGCATTCCTAAGGAGTATGCAGAAGACATGGCCGGCGCCCACAGCCAGCAGGTTCTTTACGCAGACATCGGTCAGCCCGCTATCATTGCCCTCGGTCCTGATGAGGCAGGGGCCGGAAGCTTCACTGAAGGCAATGCCGAACTGCGCCTGGGGAACGGTGGTGGCAATAATCTCATACAGGTCTTCGGCAGTCTTGATGAAGTGCGTCTGGCCCAGTATGACATTGCAGTCTTCAGGTATCTCGAGTTTTACCGATGTTATCTCCATAAGCCCCCTTTCTTCAGCGCCGGAACCCTTTTGGATTTGGAGGGTTATGCTATAATGGAAATATTTTTCAGGAGATGTCAAGCCAAAATGTCTCGTATTTTCAGCATCGTTATACTCGTCATTGCCCTATGTTATCCCCTTGTGTCGGAAAGCCAAACCCTCTCCGGCCCCGAGGTAAAGAAGGTCAATAGCGATCTCTTCGTCTCCTTCAGCCTCAGCCTTGACGAAAAAGGGCTGGATGCGATCAGGGGAGGCGTGGACAAGGACCTCAAGTTCTATGTCGACCTTTTCAGGATATGGAAGATCTGGCCGGATGAGTTTGTTCTTGGTAAAGCCATTGTCAAGACCGTCAAGGTTGATCCTATCAAGAAAGAATATGTGGCGACTTCAAGCGATGGCAGTCTGCTCATAGAAAAACGGTTTAAATCATTTGAGTCGATGATGGAATGGGTTGTCGTTTTCAGGGACCTGAAGCTTACCAATATCCGGGAACTTGAGCCTGGCCAGTATTTTGTGCGGATCACGGTTGAATCAAAGATCCGCAAGCTCCCTCCTGTCATCGGGTATCTGTTCATCTTTGTTTCCGAAAACGAGTTCAGGGTCATGAAAGACTCGACGGTCTTCACGATCGAGGGCAGCCGATGAAGAACTTCCGGTTCCCGCTTTTTATTTCCCTTATCATTATTTTCATTATTTCGGTATTCTCCATAGAATTCCATTATATGGGGCTCAAAGATGTTCCTGCCCTTACAAAAGTCCTTCTTTTCGCCCTTTTAAACCTCAACCTTGTTGCACTTCTGACGCTGATGTTCTTTGTCGGGAAAAGCCTGATCAGACTCTATTTTGAACGCAAACAGAAGGTGCTTGGATACAAGCTTAAGACGCGCTTTGTCGTGGTCCTTGTTATCATGACACTGATTCCCTCGGCTTTTCTCTTTATCGTTTCCAGCGGTGTTGTGACGAACTACCTGGACCGATGGTTTGATCCCCAGATAAAGCAGCCCCTCGACCTCGCTATCGAAGTTGCCAAGTCTGCTTATGAGATGCAGCGACAGCAGACTCTTGTTTTTGCAAAAGCTGCCGCTTCTGGCCAGAGCCTGCCGGCAGGGATGAAAGCCTACACGCTGCATGCAATTCCTGACAATGCATCAGAGATCATAAAGGCCGGGTTTGAGGGCAAAGAAGATGTGGAGGTCATTTCTGCTGCAGAAGGTGACATAGTCCGTGCCGTCGTGCCGAGGAACAGACTGAAACCTCAGGAAGGCATTATGGTCGTAGAATCGATCATGGACAGAAACATCAGCAAAAATGCAGAGGCACTCCAGACAGCATACAAGAATTATCTCACGCTTGAGTCCTGGAAAATGCCGATCAAGACGAATTATCTCCTGATACTCGGTTTCTCCACCCTGCTGATGGTCTTTATGGCGCTCTGGATAGCGCTCAGAATTTCGCGCGGAATTACAGACCCTATCCAGGCCCTTGCACAGGCAACTGCAGAGGTTGCAAAAGGCAATCTCGATATGTCAGTCAATATCGAACGGGATGACGAGATCGGCCTTCTGGTGAGTTCCTTCAATAACATGGTCCGGGAGTTGAAGGAAAACAAAGAGTCTCTCCAGCATGCATCCCAGGTATCGGACAGACGCAGGCTTGTTATCGAGAAGATCCTTGAAAACGTGAACTCAGGCGTTATATCCCTGGATGCTGAGGGCAATATCCTTATCATCAATAATGCAGCCTGCAAAATACTGAGCATCGCCCCGGCTGATGTAATTAATAGAAAGTATGATGCACTCCTTTCACTCATAGACTCTGATGAACTGAGAGAAACGGTTAAAGGCATCATTATCAGAGATTTTAAGGGTGTCGAAAAAGAGATCAGGATCATGGCGGGAGAGAAGCGCATCCTGCTCAGACTCTTTATCACAAGTCTGAGGGATGCCGAGAATTTCATGGGAACGCTGGTCGTCTTTGATGACCTGACCGAGATTACCAGGGCGCAGAGGGCGATCGCCTGGCAGGAGGTGGCCAGAAGGATAGCACATGAGATCAAGAATCCTCTGACCCCTATAAAGCTGTCGACTGACCATATGGTGAAGAAGTGGCAGAACAATGATGAGGATTTCGGCAAGGTCTTCGAGAGGTCCACAAAAACGATTATCAGGGAAGTGGAGAGCCTTAAGAGGCTGGTCGACGAATTTTCCCGCTTTGGCAAAATGCCCGAGATCCGCAAGGCCCCTGCGCTGCTCTCTTCGATCATTGAGAGCGTGATCAACTTGTACAAGGACTACAAAGGCATTGAGATGCGTCTTTCCCTGCAAGGCAGTGAAGGGCTCATTGAGCTTGACGCTGAGCAGTTCAAAAGGGTCATCATCAATATCGTAAATAATGCCATTCAGGCAATGCAGAATCAGGGACAGATTGATATAATGATACACCAGGATGTCCTTTCTAACCGGGTGTATGTAGATATCGCCGACAACGGACCTGGAATTCGTGAAGAAGACAGGGAGAAGCTTTTCCTGCCCTATTTCTCGACCAGGAAGGACGGCACAGGACTTGGTCTTGCGATTGCCAGCAGGGTCGTGACTGAGCACAGAGGGTATATCAGGGTCCGAGACAATAAACCACACGGGACCATTTTCAGCATAGAACTGCCGATAAAGGAAGGCTAAATGGCAAAAGCTCTTGTATTAATTGTCGATGACGAAGAGGGCATACGGGAAAGCCTGTCCCAGATCATTGAGGATGACTATGAAACCGTTACAGCGTCCTCAGGCGAGGAAGCGGTCAGGATTGCAAAGGAGACGTCACCTGACCTTGTGCTGTTAGACATCTGGATGGACGGCATGGACGGCATCCAGACACTGCAGGAACTCAAAGAGGCACATCCTGACCTCCCCGTTATTATGAGCTCGGGTCATGCAAATATAGAAAATGCGATCAAGGCAACACGGATGGGCGCCTATGATCTCCTCGAAAAGCCCCTCTCTCTCGAGAAGGTCCTTCTTACGGTACAGCGGGCTCTTGAAAAGAAAAACCTTGAGATCGAAAACAGGGCGCTCAAGGAAAACTATTCAAGGCAATGGAGGCTTATCGGGAATTCTGCAAAAATAAAGCAGGTGATTGAGCAGGTACAGATGGCGGGTGCCAGCAATGGCAGGGTGCTCATATTGGGAGAAAGCGGCTCAGGCAAGGAACTTGTTGCACATCTTCTGCATCAGAACAGCCCCCGTCATGGCGGCCCCTTTGTCGAGGTTAACTGCGCTGCCATTCCTCAGGAACTGATCGAAAGCGAACTCTTCGGCCACGAAAAGGGATCCTTTACCGGAGCGTTTGAGCGAAAACAGGGAAAATTCGAACTTGCCGACAAAGGTGCGCTCTTCCTTGACGAAATTGGTGACATGTCGCTCCAGACGCAGGCAAAGGTCCTCAGGGTGATCGAGACGCAGGAGTTCCAGCGCGTCGGCGGCAGCAAGAACATCAAAGTTGATGTGAGGATCATCTCAGCGACGAACAAGGATCTCGCGGAAGAGGTAAAAAAAGGTGCATTCAGGGAAGATCTTTTTTTCCGGCTTAACGTGATCCCGATCAGGGTACCTGGACTCAGGGAGCGTTCAGAGGATATCCCTGCACTGGTGGATCATTTTCTAAATCTCTTTGCTGCCGAGTATGGACAGCAGAAAAAGGAGGTCTCTCCTGAAGCAATCAAGACTCTCCAGAATTATACCTGGCCCGGCAATATCCGCGAGCTGAAGAATGTGCTTGAGAGGCTGGTGATCATGACCCCGTCAAGGATTATCAGCAAGGTGGATCTTATCGCGGCAGGCTCTCCCCGTTCCGATTACTTGTCATTATCCGCGCTGAAAGATGCCCGGGAGGCTTTTGAGAAGGACTTTATTATCAAAAAACTTGAAGAAAATTCCTGGAATGTTTCAAAGACGGCAGAACTGCTTGACATTGAACGGAGCAACCTTCACCGAAAGATCAAGGCCTACGACATCAAGATGCCTTAGGCCGGTTCATTTCAGCCTTATTCCCCTATCTGGTGTATTTTCATGAAATTTGTCTTTGCCTGTGTAGACAGAGGCGAGCCTGAGATGATAACAATGTGATCTCCCTTCTTTGCAATCTTCTCGGAAAGAAGTGATTTTTCCACTTCACGAAGCATCTGGTCCGTACCCTGGAGCGGCCTCATATAATGAGGAACAACACCCCAGCAGAGCGAAAGTCTGGTGAGTATAGACCGGTCAGGAGTAAAGGCGATGATCGGCAGCTTCGGTCTGAATTTGGAGACGAGTCGCGCGGTAAACCCTGACTGCGTAAATGCCACAAGCACCTTTGCCCCTATGTCTTCAGCTGCCATACATGCAGCCTCAGCAAGGGCTTCGGCATAGGAGTTCCCCCTTTCATAACACGAGGCTACTGCGGCGGTCTGTTCCGTAAAGGTGATGATCCTGTTCATCATGACGAACGCCTCAAGCGGATAAGCGCCGGCTGAGGTCTCTACAGAGAGCATCAAGGCATCCGTCCCGTCGAGTACTGCGTTAGCGACATCGGTTGTCTCGGCACGGGTAGGCCTCAGGTGTTCCTTCATTGATTCAAGCATCTGAGTTGCCGTGATCACCAGCTTTCCCTTATTGTTCGCCCTCTTGATAAGGTCTTTCTGTATAAGCGGCACCCGCTCGGGAAATACTTCAACGCCAAGATCCCCCCTGGCGATCATAATGCCGTCAGCCGCATTGAGAATTGCCTCGATATTCTCAAGGGCCTCAGGTTTTTCGATCTTGGCTATGATCGGTATGCTCTTCCCCTTTTTTTTCATCCAGTTTCTGATCTGGCGGATATCTTCTGCCTGCCGGACAAAGGAGACCGCAATATAATCCAGATCCATGCTGAGGCCAAAGGCAAGGTCTCTCTTATCTTTTTCAGTAAAAGACTCCATGGTTATCTTCATGCCGGGAAGATTGACGCCTTTTCTGTCTTTAAGTATTCCCCCTTCGATAACCTTTGTCGTAAGAGACGTGTTCGATTTCATTTCTACTCTCAGCTGGATCAGCCCGTCATCGAGCAGTATTCTGTCACCCGCCTTTGCGTCGGACAGAAGATGCGGATACGATACAAAGATACTTCTTTCATCGCCTTCACCTTCGCCCGGGAATATTGACAGGCTTGACCCTTTCTTTAATTCTACGCCGCCATTTTTCATCAGCCCTACACGGATCTTGATGCCCTGCAGGTCCTGGAGAATTGCGACCGATTTGCGGTATTTTTTTGCAAGCTGCCTGACCTGTTTTATGGTTTTGCGGTGAAACGCATAATCCCCATGAGAAAAATTCAGCCTCGCCACGTCCATGCCCTCGCGGACAAGAGCAGACAGCACCTGCGGTTTGACTGATGCCGGTCCCATCGTGCAGACGATCTTTGCTCTCTTCTGTTTCATTGGATTGCCTTTCCCTTGCCTGATAAAAGATCGCTGTGCGCCGACAGGTTAATGCAATTTTTGTCCCATATAAAATGCTCTTTCCAATTCTCGCCGCGGTCCTTGAAGTCAGAACGAAAATGTGCGCCAACACTTCCTTTTCTCGCAAGTGCTGCCTGAACGATAATTCCTGCGACTGTCAGCATATTTTTCAGTTCGAGCTCCCGGCGGGTACCATAGTCCCGTTCGATAATTACACTCCATTCAAGCAGTCTCGATGCCGCCTCACGCAGGGACAGGGCGCATCGTATAATGCCGACCCGCTCCCACATCAATTTCCGGAGGGCATGGCGTATCTCATCATGGTCTCTGATAGAAGCTGGGGTGAACAAGGTTGTACCCTTTCCTGACGGATTGACCGGTGAGGAAAGCGCTGCATTCCCTGTTCGCGCCCCACACACAAGACCTTCAAGCAGGCTGTTTGAGGCAAGCCTGTTTGCTCCATGCACACCGGTACATGCGACTTCCCCTGCGGCGAAAAGACCCTTTACCGAGGTTCGGCCATCCCCGTCAGTTTTTACTCCCCCCATGATGTAATGAGCTGCCGGAGAAATCGGGATCAGGTCTCCGGTAATATCAAAACCATACTGCAGGCAGGTTGCATAGATACTTGGGAAACGACTTTTCACATAGTCCTTGCGAAGATGCCGGAGATCAAGGTAGGCATAGTTGCTGCCCGTCTTGACCATTTCGGATATGATCGCGCGGGATACGATATCCCTGGGCGCAAGCTCGGCGAGAGAATGATAAGACTGCATGAATTGCTGACCGTCGCTGTTAAGCAGCAGGGCGCCTTCTCCGCGCATTGCTTCGGACAGGAGAAACTGGGGCGCTGTAGGAGAATAGAGGCTTGTGGGATGGAACTGGATGAATTCCATATCCTCAAGTTCTGCTCCTGCCCTGAAAGCGATTGCCATACCGTCGCCGGTTGCGACCTGCGGATTCGTCGTGCGGGAGTACAGCTGCCCGCCACCGCCGGTTGCGAGAATGGTTGCCCGTGCATAAAGGGCAGTCATTTCACGGTCACGCAATACATAGGCGCCATGGCATTCATCATCCCGAACAATCAGGTCAGCGGTTATTGCAAAGGGATATCTGCGGACTGAGGGAAAAGACCGGGCCTTATTGAGAAGAACACGGGTCAGCTCTTTGCCGGTAGAGTCGCCCTGTGCATGCAGCACGCGCCTGCGCGAGTGGGCAGCCTCAAGGGTAAGATCAAGCCTTGAACCTTCTTTGTCGAATTCAGCTCCCCAGGAAATAAGCTCGGCAATTCGTTCAGGCCCCTCTTCAACGAGAGTCCTGACCGTGCCTTCATTGCAGAGGCCATCGCCCGCTTTGAGCGTGTCCTCGAAATGGATGCCCACCTCGTCCTCATCGCTCATGACAGCAGCTATGCCGCCCTGGGCGTACTCCGTATTGCTCTCGGTAGACTTGTCTTTGGTGACGACAAGTACATTGCCATAAGGCGCGAGTTCAATAGCAGCCCGAAGACCTGCCACACCGCTTCCGATAATGAGGAAATCAACGATCTCCTGCCGCATACAGCAAGAATACAGGATGGGGTAGAGGAAATCAAGACAGCCTCAGGCCGGGATGTTGCTAAAAGATGAAAATATTGATTAGAATAGTAGACCAAATTTCAGGAGGCAGACAGTGAAAGCAGATATTCACCCGGATTATCAGGAAGTCAATGTGGTATGCGCCTGTGGCGAGACCTTCACCACACGTTCAACCCGCAAGGACATTCGTCTCGACATCTGCTCCAAGTGTCATCCGTTCTTCACCGGTAAGCAGAAGATCATGGACACTGAGGGAAGAGTCGAAAAGTTCAAAAAGAAATACGCCAAGAAGTAGTTAGGCTGAGAATCTATAGAAAACAGGAAGCCATCACGGTTTCCTGTTTTTTTCTTGCATACCTATGAGCAAAGACCAGAAGATAAAAAGCGTTGGCGGACAGGCTGTCATTGAGGGCGTCATGATGCGCTCACCCAGAAACTGGACTGTTGCCGTGCGCGACCAGAAGGGCACGATTCATCTCCTCAGAGAGCGGCTGACTGAAATGCCCCGTTTTCTCAAGTTGCCGATGATCAGGGGTGTTGTTGCCCTTTTTCATGCATTGTCATTGGGAATCAGGGCGATAGAGTTCTCCGCCGGCAAGGCATACGACGAAGAGGGAGAGGAAAGCCTGAGTAAGCTTTCACTGGTGCTGACCATGATTGTGGCTTTTGGCCTCGCCATCGGACTCTTCATTCTTCTCCCCCTTTATGCAACAAAGCTCTTGGGCCTGGTTATTCAGGGTGTGGAAACGAGCTCTTTTCTGTTTAATGTTGTTGACGGCATCATCCGGGTCATTATATTTCTCGCTTATGTCCTGATTATCGGCATGTGGAAGGATATGGCGAGAATCTTCATGTATCATGGCGCAGAACATAAGGTGATCCACGCCTATGAAAAGGGCCTCGATCTTACGCTCGAAAATGTCAGGGAGCATAGTCCGCTCCATCCCCGCTGCGGTACAAGCTTCCTTATGATCGTCATGGTGGTCAGCATTCTTGTCTTTTCGTTTATCCCTCAGAGCTGGCCTTTTGTATACAAGTTCCTTTCTCGGATCGTATTCATGCCCCTCATTGCAGGGTCTTCCTTTGAACTCCTGAAGCTTTCTGCTAAATGGGACCATCACCCGCTGATGCACGTTATGATTACGCCAGGACTTATGCTGCAGCGTCTTACAACGCGCGAGCCAGATGATGCGCAGCTTGAGGTTGCTTTGAGCGCAATGATAGAGGTCCTGAAGCTGGAGGAAGCAGATGCTGCAGAAGCTCCAGGCGCTTGAGCACAAGTATGAGGAGCTGAACAACCTCCTCAGCGACCCCAAGGTCCTTGCAACGCCTGCCGATTAGCAGAAGTATTCCCGCGAACATTCAGAGCTCCTGCCTATTGTCGAAAAAATACGGGAGTATCAGAAACTTATTCTGGACATCAAGAGCACGGAAGAACTCTTAAGCGGAAACGATCCGGAGATGAAGGAACTGGCAAAGGCCGAGCTTGAAGAGTTGAAGAAGAAGGCGCCTGTTTTTGAAGAGGAGCTCAAGTTCATGCTTCTGCCGGTCGATCCGCGGGATGCCAAAAGCGTTATTCTTGAGATACGTGCAGGAACAGGCGGCGACGAAGCTGCCCTGTTCGGTGCAAACCTCTTCAGGATGTACACCAAGTATGCCGAGTCAAAGAGATGGAAGGTTGAACTTATCAGCATGAACGGGACCGGTATCGGCGGCATAAAGGAAGTGGTCGCATCCATCGAGGGCAAAGGTGCATACAGCAGACTGAAATACGAAAGCGGTGTGCACAGGGTGCAGAGGGTCCCGACCACTGAAGCCTCAGGCAGGATACATACCTCGGCAGCAACGGTTGCCGTGCTCCCTGAAGCAGAGGAGGTCGATATTAAAATAGACCAGAAAGACCTCAGGATAGACACCTTCTGTTCATCGGGCGCCGGCGGTCAGAGCGTCAACACCACCTATTCTGCGGTCAGGATTGTGCATATTCCGACAAATACTGTTGTTCAGTGCCAGGATGAACGCTCCCAGACAAAAAACAGGGACAAGGCCATGAAGGTGCTGCGCTCACGGCTCTATGAGTTACAGATTGAAGAAAAGGATAAAGAGCGGGCGCAGGAGAGAAAGTCACAGGTCGGCTCAGGTGACAGGTCTGAGAGGATCAGGACGTATAACTACCCGCAGAATCGTATCACGGACCACAGGACAGGCCTGACGCTGCATAAGCTCGAACAGATACTCGAAGGCAACCTTGACGAGATGATCGATAACCTTACCACGCATTTTAACTCCGAACGTCTTAAGGACCTGTAACATCTCCTCCCTCAAAGAGGCCATAGCCTGCTGGAAGCCTCGTAAACCCCATGAATCGACAAATATCTTTAAGTGGCATAGCTCTCTTTGATATCAAACGGTTGAGATTTCATATTGCGGTTTGTTTTATTGATGTCGTGCGTTGCCTGTTTTCAAGGAGTCGTCATGGCGTTTACTCTGCCCCCAGCTCTCTTTGTATAATTAAAAACATGGGAATTGCCTATTTCCCAAAATTAACAGAAGAAACTTCCCTGTCAGAATGTTTGCGTAATCAATGAGACTGCTTGAGCTGTTAAGAAAATCGACTGAGCACCTTGAAGCAGCCGGAATTGATGACCCCCTGGCTGAGGCGGAGTTGCTTGTCTTTCATGTTGTCAAGATGGACCGGCTCGATGCGTATGTTGAGAATCCTGAAATAGCGGTTGCAAATTCGGCAAAGGTCAGAAGGCTGCTTCAGCGAAGAATCAAGGGAGAGCCTGCTCAGTATATCATCGGTCATGTCGAATTCTCCGGACTGACTATCAGGGTCGGGAAAGGGGTGCTTATCCCGAGACCTGAAACAGAGCTGCTGGTCGAAGAAGTGATAAAAGTAGCAAGAAGTCAGAAAACAGTCTCCTTCGGCGACCCGCCGAGGCTGGAAGTCAGAAGTAAAACAGTAAAATCTTTTTCGCTATTGGATATCTGCACAGGCAGCGGCTGTATTGCCCTGTCCCTTGCCATGAAGTTTCCTGACGCAGAGGTATATGGAACTGATCTGTCAAAAGAGGCACTTATTTACGCAAAGAAAAATGCAGCGGCAAACAATATTACAAATGTACGATTTGCTCAAGGCTCACTCTTTGCGCCAATAAGAGGGAAGAGGTTCGACATTATCACTGCCAATCCGCCGTATATCAGGGCAGATGAGATTGAAACCCTGCAGCGCGAAATTCGGGACTGGGAGCCTGTTGCTGCACTTGATGGCGGAATGGACGGCATGGATTTCTATCGGGCTATTCTTGCTTCGGCACGCTGGTATCTTAATCCCGGCGGATTCATATTCCTTGAACTTGGCTACGACCAGGCAGAAGGAGTGCAAAAGATCGCAGACGCAGAAGGATTTCGGGAAGTATCGGTTATTAATGATTATGCCGGGATCGGAAGGATTCTGAAGGCAAGGGCTTGACGATTATCTCTTTCTGTCGCATGCAACGCTAAGCATTACTCTCCACAATATGCATGGCAGCCATTATTCCATCAGCTCCGCTTGATATGATGCCTCCGGAGCGTCCGCTGCCTTCGCCAACGATATAAAGATTTTCGATGCCGATACAGCAGCGCTCTTTTTCCCGCAGGACCTGAATCGGTGCTGAAGTCTTGCTCTCAAGCCCCATGATGCTGCCTGTTTCAAAACCCTGAATTTTTCTGCTGAAATCCCTGAGCCCTGCCCTGAGAGAAATGCTTATTTCAGCAGGCAGAAGGTCCCATAACGCCGCAGGCTTTAATCCAAGCGGATAACTTGATTCAACAATATCCACCTGCTCCTTCTGGTCAATAAAATTCTGTATACTGCAAAACGGTGCTGCAAAGCCATTTGAGTATTGGTAAAACCGCTCTTCAAGGGCTGCTACCCAGTCAAGTGTTTCTTCCGGTGTTGCCTCCCTGCCCATGAGTCTGTCAGGATGAATGCCGGCAACACATGCGGCGTTGGCGAACACCCCATTTCGCTTGTACCGGCTCATGCCGTTTACAATGTTGGTATTGTGATATGCCGTTGCAGCAACAACAGTGCCGCCGGGGCACATACAGAAGGTATATACCGGAAGTCTGCTGTCACCCGGGGAGGTAAGGCGGTATTCAGCAGCCTTTACACCAGGCAGGGTTTCCTTGCCCCACTGTGCCTTGTTTATGATCTCCTGGGAATGTTCCACTCTGCTGCCCAGGGCAAAATTCTTTGTACGGAAGGCAACACCCCTCCTGATCATCATCCGGTAGGTCTCGTATGCTGAATGGCCCGGTGCAATAATGAAGTAGTCAGCCTCCATTGCACCTGATGATGTGATCGCTTCAGTGACCCTGCCGTTTTCTATCTTCAGGTCCTCAAGCAGTGTTTCAAATACCATGCGGCCGCCTATGGCGCTGAAGGCATCTCTGAGATTTTTGACGATCATTCTGAGATTGTCGCTCCCCAGATGAGGATGCGCCATATATCCAATTTCTTCCGGGGCTCCTGCGCTGATATAGCTCTCTAAGATGAACTGCCGCTCTTTTGATATATGCTTGGATCTTGACGTGAGCTTTCCATCCGAAAATGTCCCTGCACCGCCTTCACCAAAGACATAATTGCCCATAGGATTAAATACGCCGGTCTTTTCAAACTCCCTGATCCCTTCAGCCCGCTTATAAACATCCGTGCCCCTTTCAATAAGCGTGGTATCAAATCCTGCCTTCTGCAGAACATATGCGGAAAAGAACCCGGCAGGACCGCTGCCGACAACAACCGCTTTTTTATTCTTCCTCTGATAGGGGATATTCAGGGACGGGAAGAGAAGGGGAGAGCCTCCGTCAATTTCATCTGACAAGACCACCACCCTGATCAGCCAGTGGATATTCGCTTTTTTTCTGGCATCAAGGCTCTTGTTCTCTATCTGATAGGTGAATTCTCCAATGCCAAGCTGTTTCGCAATGCCTTGCTTCAGCTCCTCCTCAAGATAATCCGTATGCAGCTGTAATGAAATTTCCCGGTATCCCATAGCGGTATTTTACATCATATTCGTTATTTGACACCTGCGGGACAGACACAGGACTGAAGATACAAAGCATAAAAAAGGGCCTGCACCAAGTCAGGCGCAGGCCCTTTTTCCGATAAATACGCCGTGCTATTCTGTCAATGTCTCCTCAGGAGGCGTATACCCTCCTGAACCCTCAGTTTTAGAGAAGGCAAGCCATCCTGGATATATGATACCTACAAGCGGAACGAGAATGAGAAGGCCAAGCCACTTGTTTTTGCCAAGATTTTCCGTGACACACATCCAGAGATATATCCCTACAAACAAATTGACGAGCGGGACTAAGAACAGAAGGACCCACCAGCCTGGCTTTCCCGCTGAAACAACAAACGTCCAGGCCTGAACAATCGGGATCCAGGCTGTCCAGGGAGCAGTCACATTCAGCTTCTTTGCGATAAGGAACAGGCAGAGACTGTAATATACGTAAACTGCAATCCCGATTAGGACTAATATCATGCCAAAGGCTGCAATCACTGCAATAAGGGCAGCTGGTCCTGCAGCATCAGGAATCTGCTTTGGCATTGGAATGGGAGGAGTAACAGGCGTAACAGGAGCCGGCGGTGCCGGAACTGTTTGAGTCTGAGAAGGCTTTTGCGACTGGGCCTGCTGAGTCGCTGTTTGTGCAGACGTTGCAGGTTTTTCGACAGCAGCAGATGCAGGGGACTCAGCCGGTTTTGTTTTCTGGTCTGCCGGTGCATTGGCACCTGGCTTCACCGCTTTTGCATCCGTCGGCGCGGGTTGCGCTGGCTTGGATGCAGGCTGAGGCTCTTTTGCCGGCTGACCTGCCTTAGTCTCTACTACAGAGGCCGACTTTGCCTCTTTTTTCTCGCTGGTCGGTTCGGGTTTTTTTACATCAGAAGGTTTTTTTTTTACAATTTCACCGGAGTCCTTCTTAATGAGTCCGACCTTCTCAAGCGAATACTCGGGGTCGATGAGAAAAGCATCTCTAAAAGACTCATCGGACTCGCTGAACTTGCCCAGTTTATACAGGGAATATCCGATCAGGTAATATGCAGTAGGGTCAGGTTTCTTATTGATATACTCCCTGAAATGCGTGACGGCAGCCTTGAAGTTCTTACTGTTGTACGCCTTGAGCCCTGCTTTAAAATCCTTATCGTCATTTGGAATAGCCGCACCTGCTGCTGCAGCAAACAGCACTAACAACACCACGACCAGTGCTACTTTTTTCATGCCCTCCTCCTTGTATAGAAGAACCTTTTCTATATGATGATGATAATAATGTAATCATTATAGCAAATCCCGTTTCTGTTTATATCTTTTTGTGCTATTTATCAACATATCAATTACTTTATTCCTCTGAGCCTGCTTGCCAAGAATTAGATTTCATTATAGGATGTAACTACATCTTACACGTCACAAGGGGAACCCATGCTTTTTAGGATTCTTAAGAAGGATGATTTAATAAAGTTGTATGCCCTGCTTGCAGAGGGCAATCGGGTAGTCGGCCCGGTAAAAAAAGGCGGGGACAAGGACGGCAAGGCCATCTATTCCTTTGAAGAGATCGCCGCTTTCAGTGATCTGCATCTGTCCCACACCTCAACAAAGATATCGGCAAAAAAGTTCTTCATGCCTTTCAGGGAAACCATGGCATCCTTTCGGATGCAGGGAAAGGACTGGGACAAGAAGATCGGATTCAATATTAGCAGTCCTCTGGTATTTTTTGGCATGCATGCCTGTGACATCAATGCCCTGAACAAACTCGACAAGGTTCTTCTGGGGAGTCACTATCCGATGCCATACTATGCTGCAAAGCGAAAAAATATGTTTATTGTCGGTATTGACTGCGAGCCTCAGCCCTATTGCTTCTGCAGGTCCATGGGCGCAGACACCGCGTTGCACGGTTTTGACCTTTTTCTGACAGATCTCGGTGATCACTACTTTGTGGAGATCCTTTCGGACACGGCCTATAATTTCATGAAGCAGCTAACCGCTAAAGAGCCGGCAGAAGACGATCATGCGCGATATATGAAGGTCGCATTGGAAAAGAACAGGAAGTTCTCTGCGCATGTTGACAATACAGATCTGACCAAGATTCTGGATATGGAATTCCAGTCAGAGGTCTGGAAAAAATGGGGAGACCAGTGCATGTCCTGCGGAACCTGTGCAAATGTCTGTCCAACCTGCTACTGCTATGGCGTCGAGGAGTCTGTAGAACTCGATCTCACCAGGGCGCAAAAAACCAAATTTCTCTACTCATGCAATCTTATTGATTTCGCTGAGGTTGCCGGCGGACATAACTTCAGGCCCGAAAGCCATACAAGACTAAAATACCGCTACTATCACAAGCACCGCGGATTTGTCGAAGCGTATGAGGAGTCCCTCTGCGTCGGCTGCGGCAGATGCGGAGAGGCCTGCCTTGCAGGGATTACAGTCCCGGAGGTTATTGCAAGCGTCAGGGGGCAGGATAACTGATATGGGCAATAAGATTACCTTCACCGACGTTATGGCAGATCAAAAACTGCACCAGCAGCGCAGACATGACCTGAGCGCCTTTGAGAGGACCTTTAAGGCAGAAATCACTGCTGTTCACAAACTCACGGAAGTCGAAAATCTTTTCAGGATCCAGATCATCGATCCTGAAGATAGAAACAATTTTACTTTTCAGCCAGGTCAGTTTGTAATCCTCGAGCTTCCCGGCATCGGAGAAGCGCCCTTTTCGATCTCCTCATCTGCATCGCGGCATGGCGATCTTGAACTCTGCATACGCAGGGTCGGAAGTCTGACCAATTTTCTCTTCAGACTTGACCGCGGCACTCATGTCGGCATTCGCGGCCCCTTCGGCACCGGCTTTCCGATGGAACAGATGCATGGAGAAAATATCCTCCTGATTGCAGGAGGCCTCGGGCTTGCGCCCCTGCGTTCGCCGATTGCCTATGTACAGGAAAACAGGAACCAGTTTAATAATGTCGACATTATTTACGGGACAAAAGATCCGTCACAGCTCCTTTTCACCTATCAATACGATATGTGGCGCGCTGATGATGTGAACCTTCATATCATCGTCGAAAAGGGCGATCTGTCCTGGAAAGGCCCTGTCGGCATGATAACCAAAGTGCTTCAGGATATATTTGGGCATAGGGAAACAGACTATTTCCAGAAAACCTATGCCATTGTCTGCGGCCCTCCGGTAATGTTCAAATTTGTCTGCAAGATGCTGAATGAGCGGGATATCCCAATGGAGAAGATGTTTGTATCTCTTGAGCGAAAAATGCAATGCGGCATGGGGAAATGCTGCAGATGCAATGTCGGCTCAACCTATACTTGCGTCAAGGGCCCTGTTTTTGACTACTGGTCAGTCATGAACATGAAGGAGGCCATCTGATGACTGATATAAATTCCGGACAGAAGAACTTTCTCGGTCTTCCGGTTGTTAAGCCAAAGGTCGCTTTTTTTGAGCTTTCATCCTGCGAAGGCTGCCAGCTCCAGATCATAAACAACGAGGCAACCCTCCTCGATTTTCTGTCCCTGGTCCAGGTGGTCAATTTCCGCGAAGCAATGACAGAAAGCTCGGATGACTATGCTATTGCCTTTGTTGAAGGCAGTGTAACGAGAAACGACGAAATTGAGAGGCTCAAAAATATCAGGGATAATGCCAAAGTCCTTGTTGCACTCGGGTCCTGCGCATGTTTTGGCGGCGTGAATCAGCTCAAGAACCGCTTTGAGCTCAACTGGGTAAAGCAGGAGGTGTATGGGAACTCGACAATCGATACTGCCAAAGCCCAGCCCCTTGAGGATTTTGTGCATGTTGACCTCAGGATCTATGGCTGTCCTGTCAGAAAAGAAGAGGTCGAGAAGATCGTGACCAATCTTGTCATCGGCAAGGAGGTTCATCACCCGCGATACCCGGTTTGTATGGAATGCAAGGCAAACGAAAATGTCTGCCTGTATGATCTTGGCGAGCCCTGCCTTGGCCCCATTACCAGGGCTGGCTGTGATTCATGGTGCCCAAACAACAGGGCCGGCTGCTGGGGCTGCCGCGGACCGGCAGATGAGGCAAATATGCAGCAGATGAAAAAGATTATGGCCGAGAAGGGATTCTCAGAAGAGACCATGATCGACCGCCTTGAATGCTTTGGCGGGTTCACCGGTTACATGGAACAATTTAGAAAGGGTTCGGCGATATGAAGCTCAACTGCAATGTAGACGTCCACCACCTTACCCGCGTCGAAGGGCACGGAAATATCAGGATAAAGATTCAGGACGGAAGACTTGAGGAAGCACGCTGGGAGGTTGTTGAAACCCCGCGTTTTTTCGAGGCCTTTCTCGTCGGCAAGAAATGGGACAATGCACCATGGATCTGCGGAAGAATATGCGGCATCTGCTCCATAGGACATACGCTTGCAAGCATCCGGGCCGTTGAAAATGCCTTCGGCATTGTGCCGACAGAACAGACACGGAAATTGCGGCTTCTGCTGAAACACATGGAAACCCTGCAGAGCCATATTCTTCACCTGTATTTTCTTGCAGCACCCGATTTTGCAAATGTCGGCAGCGTATTTCCGCTTATTGAGGCTGCACCTGATATTGTTGCACGGGCAGCAAGGATAAAACTCCTGGCAAACGATGTCTGCGACTGTATCGGCGGTCGCCGCATGCATCCTACCAGAACTGTTGTCGGAGGCTTTACCATGTTGCCGACGAAAAGTGAACTTGCCGTGCAGCAGGAAAGACTTATGGCCGTTGTCGATGACCTCATAAAAACTGCTGCACTTTTCAAAACATTCGTGCTGCCTGATTTTGTGCGTGAGACCGAGTTCGTGTCATTAAAAGGCGATACGGATTATCCTTTTATCGGAGGCGATCTTATCTCGACTGACGGCGTTCATAAGAGCGAACATGAGTACAAAAAGATGACTAATGAATATATCGTTGAGCAGTCTACCTCAAAATGGTCGAAGCTCTCGAGAAAGTCTTTTGCGGTAGGTGCACTTGCACGCCTCAATAATAACTTCCGGTTCCTTCATCCTACGGCTAAAGAAGTTTCGATCAGCTTCGGACTTGAACCAATAAACCACAATCCCTATATGAATAATGTCGCTCAGCTCGTCGAGTCTGTTCATGTTGTGGCTGAATCGATAACGTTAATCGATGAACTTCTTGATACTGACTTCTCAGAGCCACGGCAGCAGGTTGTGGCAAGGGCAGGCGTTGGCGTCGGCGCCGTTGAAGTCCCAAGAGGCATCCTGTACCACAGCTACGAGTTTGATGATACAGGCCATATCGTGAAATGCGACTGCGTCATCCCCACCAGTCAGAATCATGCGAACATCCAGCATGACCTTCATGAACTGGCTGCGCAGTATGCAAAGGAAGGCAGGAAGGACCGCGATATCGAACTTCTTGCCCAGATGCTGGTCAGGGCCTATGACCCCTGCATCTCCTGCTCGGTACACTGAAAAGGGCTATTCTTTTCCAGCCTGCTCGTCCTTTTCCCTTGCCTCTTTTCTCTGCTTTTCTCTTTGGGCGAGCAGTTTCTCTTTGGCTATTTTCCGCGCCTCTTCGTCCACCTTAAAGTCTCCTTCATCGAACATGACAAAGCGGAGCCACTTAAGGGAGAATTTGAGGAATTCAAGTTCGTCTTTCATCAGCTGGTCAATATATTCACGATCGAGCCCGTAGGCTTCGATGAACTTGCTGCTTAACACAAACTCCTTAAACAGGTCGAGGTTAGTGCTGACGATAAAAAACAGATCCAGAGATTTCTGGCTGAACTCAACAGGGCCAAGGGTCTTTGCCTTGAGAACGACCGCCATCCAGTCACTGTTCATCTCGTCGTACAGGTCTGATTCCTGGTCAGCACGCCACTCGTCGATCGTCCACTCAGTGGCCTCATTATGTCCGAGGCAATGCTCCTCTTTGATCTTGATAAAGAAGTTCTCGCCAGTCTTACTGTCATCTTTTTTCATGGTCCCCATGCCGATCGGATAATAGCGGCAGGTGAGCGGCCTGTCGCTATATACGGAACAGCCTTCGGGTGTAAGAAAAGGGCAGGACCTGGCTTCGTCCATATTCAGTCGTATCGATACTACAGGAAGCTGGCTCTTCTCTATGGCTGCAGGCTCGGTGTACTGCACCAGAAAATCCTTGTATTCCAGGCCAAGCCTTGTTTTCAGCCTGAAAATGTCATATGGGGTGAGAAATATTTTAATACCGCTGCAGCACTTCGTAAAGCATGCAATACCGGGATAACATTTGAATCTGAATTTTGACTTTGCAGTGAGCAACTCAGGCACCACTACGCTTTTCTGAACTTTTGCTTCAACCGCTTTTCTGATTTCGCTGGCTTCGGTATTCTTGGGGGTCTTTCTTGAGCTCATATGCACATCCTCGATTTATTATTGCTGGGTGAATTATAACAAAAAAGCCGGCCCCGATGCCCGGGACCGGCTTTTTCTGTTTTGAATCAGGAACTATTACAGCATCGGTACGATCAGAAGCGCTACAATGTTGATAACCTTGATCATCGGGTTGATTGCCGGGCCTGCGGTATCCTTGTAAGGATTGCCAACCGTATCGCCTGTAACAGAGGCCTTATGTCCATCGCTGCCCTTCTTGTGGACAACACCCTTGGAATCGGTAACGCCGTCTTCAAAGGCCTTCTTGGCATTGGCCGCCAAGGGCCTCTTTACCAAGAAGCAGGCCGACTGCGATAGGCGCTACAACCGGGATGAGCGCAGGAACCATCATCTGCTTGATGGCTGACTGGGTGACGATATCAACGCACTTGCCATACTCAGGCTTTGCCTTGTATTCCATAATGCCGGGAATCTCCCTGAACTGTCTCCTGACCTCATCGACAATGCTGCCTGCTGCCTTGCCGACAGCTTCCATAAGGAGTGAGCCGTAATAATAAGGGAGCAGACCGCCGATAAAGAGACCTGCCAGAACCATAGGGTTTGAAAGATCAAACAGAACCGGTGATGAGAACGACCGGGAGTACTCTGCAAAAAGAACAAGGGCAGCAAGTCCTGCTGAGCCGATAGCATAACCCTTGGTAACAGCCTTAGTTGTGTTTCCGACAGCATCAAGAGGGTCGGTTATATTACGGATCTCTTCAGGCAGTCCTGACATTTCAGCAATACCGCCAGCATTGTCAGTAATTGGTCCGTATGAGTCGATGGCAACAACGATGCCGGTCATCGAAAGCATCGAAACCGCTGACAGGGCTATGGCAAAAAGGCCGCCGGTCAAATCTCCATCGAATCCTCCACCCAACTGATATGCACCAAGGATTGAGGCAACGATGACCAGAACAGGGGCTGCGGTTGACTTCATGCTGACTGCAAGACCTGCGATGACGTTTGTGCCATGACCGGTCAAGCTTGCCTGTGCAATATGCTTTACAGGAGCATATTCCTTGGCAGTGAAATACTCAGTTATGACAACAATCAGTCCTGTCAGTGCAAGGCCAATCAGCGACATAAGGAAGACGCTCATCTGGGTAAAAGACGGATGTGAGGCCATTGAAGCAGCATCCACACCCTTCAGAAATTCACCGGTAACGATATAGAAGGTTATTGCCGCAAGAACACCTGCAACTGCCAATCCTTTGTACAGAGCACCCATGATATACTGGCTCTTGCCAAGCCTTACTGCAAATGTGCCGATAATGGAAGCGATGATAGATATGCCGCCTAACATCATCGGGAATTCAACCCAGGGGCTGTTGGCGCCAAAAACCGTCTTTGCAAGGAGCATTGCCGCCACAAGGGTAACCGTGTAGGTTTCATAAAGGTCTGCTGCCATACCTGCGCAGTCACCAACGTTGTCACCAACGTTGTCTGCGATAACTGCAGGGTTTCTCGGATCATCTTCAGGGATTCCTGCCTCAACTTTTCCGACAAGGTCAGCGCCTACGTCAGCAGCCTTTGTATAGATGCCGCCTGCGATACGGGCAAACACGCTCATGAGTGAGCACCCGAAGCCCAGACCGATGAGTGCATGGAATGCCTGTTCAGGGGCAGCCTGCTTTGCAATGAAATAAAAGCCTGCAAGTCCTATGATACCTGTACCAACAACCATAACGCCGGTAACCGAGCCGCCCTTAAACGCAAGGCCGAGTGCAGCCTGAAGGCCTTTGCTGGCCGCCGCTGTAGTGCGAACGTTTGCACGGACCGTGACCCACATACCGACAAAGCCCGCAAATGCAGAGCCGACGGTCCCAATTATGAAACCGATCGCTGCCCACATGCCGAGCTGCGGTATAGCGGCAATAGCAATAACGAGAACAACCGCAAC